>JBOGRA010000009.1:0-28506 GCA_050749325.1 Nitrosotalea sp.
TCTTGGAAGATAAGATCTGTGAAAACCTGTGGAATCTATGATTATGTCAAACTCTGATTCCAAGTCTGCAATCTTTGGAGCACTTCCATAATGAATCTTACACCCCTTTGACATGTCATTTATCAAACCAATTTTGTTGTATGTGCATAACCCCATCAATTTGATAGTAAATCGCTCGGAGTTCATGCTAATGTACATCTTTTTTCCATCATGTATGAGGTAATCATTAAAATCAAGATCACATTTTTTTGCAAATGCTTCCATTGGACCTTTTGTAGTACCCCACGCACATATGGAATCATGATTTTCCTCTGTAGATCTTTCAAAACCAACCACCTCATGTTGATTCTTCAATCTTGCAAGAAGATAGGCGCCAGCGACCCCTATGCCAACAACAGCTATTTTCAAACGAGCTTATACCTAGAATTACCTAATAAAAAGATGTGGCCACAAAGCCAATCATTCTATTAGTATGGCAGGCTTGTACGGTCTTGCAGTCCTAGACTTGTTTTTTGGATCGTACTTGTTCTGATCAGATTCCGAAAAAACCTGAAGACCTATTCCATATTCACTTTTTATCAAAGATTCTAATTCAGATAACACCTTTGTTTCATCGACAAGACCTACTTTATTTTTAGAGTCTCTTTCGTCTTGAGGATCGGATAAAATATCATTGACTGTTTTCTTGACAAAATCAGGATCTTTTTTTATCTCTTCTGTTTCTTTATCTGATATAAGCAATTTTATCAAGTTGCCTATATTGATATCTCCGCCTGTAACCCTTTCTAGAATTTTTTGATAAGCCTTTACTTTCCATGGAGCAGATGTGTATATGGTAATTTTCTTTGGGTTTATTTTTGTTACTTTGATTATGTTTTTGACGTCGTGCATTGTTGTATTAAGAAGAGTCTCAGATTGTACTGAAAGCAAATCAATTTTTGCTTCATCTGGAGTTGGCCAGGGAGATTTTGATACCGACTCTGATTTTCCAAGTCTGTGCCACATCTCCTCTGAAGTATATGGAGCAAAAGGTGACATCATTGCAACCCTTGTAGAAAATATCTCATGCAGAATTCCTGAGTAATCTGTTCTGTTTTTTGCCTCAACCCGTCTGAGATACCACTGCAAATCTACGTCAAATTCATATAAAATGTGATGAAGAGCTTCCCTTAATCTCATCTTTTGAATCGAGGAAGTTGATTTAGAAATTAATTGTTGTAAACGGCTTTGAATCCATCTGTCTTCTTGTGCCAAGAAAGTATGCTTCGTAGCCTTGTATTTGGCACATTCGTCAAGCATGCTTTCCAGCTTGTTTTTTATGCCTCGTACTGCTTCTTGGTTAAAATCTGCATCTTGTAACAGTTCTGCAGAAATCAAGATTGCAAGTCTAATAGGGTCGGCACCATGCATTTTGATTGCATCCCTGAGTGGTATTATATTTCCCATTGATTTTGACATCTTTTTACCGTCCATTAAGACTGAACCATTAACCACTATCTCTTCAGGCCAATACTTTTTTGGAAATATTGCCAAATGATTAAAAATGAAAAATGTTAGATGGTTTGGTACAAGATCTCTACCTGAATGTCTTGCATTAACTGGATAGTAGTATTGAAATTCTTTTTTTATACTCTCTAATATTTCAGGAGTTATTTCTGAATCTGATGCATTCTTTTTTAAATCTCCTTTATCAAGAAATACATAATCAAAAAATGAATCTGATATGTGTTCTGCGTTTATCTGGCCGGAATTGACATATTTTGCTATGATGTAGTAAGCCATGTAGATAACAGAATCCGATAAACTTTCTATTATCCAATTTTTATCCCAAGGCAACTTGGTTCCAAGACCGTGTTGTCTAGCGCAAGCCCTTTCTTTGAGCCAATCCACCACGTGATTGAATTCATTTCTGATCTCTTCTGGGAGTATCTTCATCTCATTTATCCAAGAATGAACCTTTTTTTTCCACTCTGGGTTTGAGTAATTGAGAAACCACTGATTATCCAAAAGCTTGACCACGCATTCAGCCCCGCATCTGCATCTTACAGGACTTTCATTAAGTTCGTACAAGATATCTGCGTTGTTGTTCTCAAGAACCCATTTCTTAACATCTTCTTTTGCATCAGTAACTGTTTTCTGCGCGAATTTGCCAGTATTTTGTTTGAGTTTGCCACCGTAGAATTCTTTTGCATAAAGTTCCTTTGTAGCATCCTCTAACTTTGGGTTATTCTGATTGTCTATGCCAAATTTTTCAATTATGTCCCTTGCTGGAATATGACCATATCCTTCTGTCTCAATTATGGAAATGGGTTTGATTTCTGAAAGGGAGGGCAAGGTGGCATACTTTCCTTCGTTCTTTTTCAGATCTTCTAACGCCTGATAATCAAATGGTGCGTGAGCAGGTACTGACATTACAATACCTGTACCATTATCACTCTTTACAAACGTGGCAGGTAATATGAAGACCTCATCACTTCTTTCTGGAATCTTGACTTTTTTGCCTACCAGTTCAGTTCCTGTTATATTTCCAGTTTTTGTTACCTTCTTGTTTAGAAATCCTAATTTTGTCGCACATTCTGAGCTAATTATCCATTCTTCATTATCGACTTTTGCAACTTCATAATTGGTATCTGGATTTACCCAAAGATTAGTTACACCGAATATTGTCTCTGGACGTAGAGTGGCAGCTGGCAAAACATAGTTATCATATTTGAATTTGATGATTGTATGCTCAGTAAAGCTTGGCTCAACATCCCCCAAGGTGTCATGCTGGGAAACAGGATTCTGATCTTTTGGGCACCACCCTACTGGGTGTGTTCCTTGAATCACAAGACCGTATTCCTTTAATTTTTTAAACTGCCACTCTATGAATTTATTGTAAAAGGGATCTATGGTAGTGAATTCGCGCCTCCAATCTATTGAATATCCCATCTCTATCATGCCATCTTTAATCTCTTGATGGAAATAATCTGCAATTTTTACAGGCTGTGAGAATTCTCTTATTTTTTCATTAGGAACTTTGTATAATGTTCGGAATGCCTCAATAAGCTCCTTATCATTTCCTTGTACTCTTCTTGACATGCCAAGAATTGGAGTTCCAGTGTAATGGAAGCCCATTGGAAATAACACATTATATCCTAACATTCGCATGAATCTTGCATGGACATCAGCTAACGTATACGTTCTACCATGTCCTATATGCTGTGGTGAATTAGGATAAGGATATGCTACTGTTACAAAGAATTTCTTTCTTGCATCAGGATCACTTTCAAATTGCTTTTCTGCATACCATTTTTGTCTCCATTTCTCTTCCATCGATATCCAATCCATTGTTTTGTCACTTTCCAAGAACTGATTGCTCAGCAGTAAGAAGGGCATCTTTTATCTTGAGTATGTCTTTTCCTCCGCCCTGCCCAAACGTATCTTTTCCTCCGCCTGAACCGCCTAGTACTTTGGCTACGTCTTTGACTAGATCTCCTGCTTTCTTAGTATTTACAGCGTCTGCACCGGAGAATGCAACTATGCGAATTGAGTCATTTTTTATGATCAGGGCACAATAGATGAGAGATTTATCCAGACTGACTGCTTGTTCCCCTACTGCTATGTGATACTCGTCGTCAAGCTCCTCTTCAACTGTGATAAATAACTTGACTTTTCCAAGGGTTTTTGCTCGAGCGATTGCAGTCTTTGCAGAAGATTCTTCCGTTCTTTTTATTATGTGTCTGACTTTCTTTTTTGCATCCTCTCCATCTTTGATAACATGTTCAAACGATTCTAGAACTTTTTCCTTGCTAGAGCCAAGGGATTTTACAATCTGTGATATTTTTTTGTCCTGATTCTGTGTATATTTGAGCGCTGCCTCTCCTGAAACAAATTCTAATCTTACCACACCGTCTTGAATCCTTTCTGCCTTTGTAATTTTAATTAGACCCAACTCCCCTGTTTTATTGACATGGGTTCCACCACACGCTTCAACGTCAAGACCTTCAATGTTCACAATTCTAACTAATTTTACCGGCACAACCCCGCCTTGATATATCCTAAATCCATATTTCTGTTCTGCTTCTCCACGTTCAAATTCATTGATAAGAACTGGTATATTTTTTCGAATCGTAAGATTTGCAAGGTCTTCTATTTTAATTATCTCATCCTCTGTAAGGTTTGAATGATGAGTAATGTCAAGTCTGGCATAATCTTGTTCCTTAAATGCTGAATGCTGCCAAATCCAAGAACCCAATGTGTTTCTTGCAGATGCGTTAAGAACATGTGTACTCGTATGATGTCGTGTTATACCGTAGCGTCTGACAAAATCTATCTTGCATTTTATAATTTCTCCCTCTTGTGGGACTCCTCCAGTTGTTTCATGAATCACGATATTGCCGTGTTTGCTCACGTCTACGACATCATAGTTTCCAATTTTCCCGTGATCTGGTTCTTGACCTCCTCCTCTTGGATAAAATGATGTTTTATCAAGTATGATGTACTTTCCATTTATGACTTTGAGCACTCTGGCCTCAAATTCATGTGGATCCTCTTTGTAATATAGCAAATCTGTATCTGGAATTTTGTCCAAATTCAATTGTACTACTTTTTCAGTTTTCTCTGATTGATGTAGGTCAGATAGTTTTTCGTAAAATGTGGATGGAATCTCTGAAATGATTTGTGTTTCTTTTAGAAAATCAGGTGTTATACCATCAGATTCGTACAGTCGAATCAAGTCATCCACATCTAATTTCTTATTTTGTGATTTTAACATGTTTGAGATGTTTGTCATTCTAACTCGTGATTCCTTATAACGATCCTTTTCAATTCTGACGATTGTTTTGACATCATTTCTAGTTTCTTCAAGCTCGAGGTATGTTGATTTTAAATAATCTACGTGAAGATCGATTAGATCATCAAGATCAAAATTCCAACCAAATCTATCTATTGTTGCAAGAGTACGCCTAAGTAGCATTCTTAGATTGTATCCTCCACCGACATTACTTGGCAACGCACCGTCTGAGATCGCAAATATTAGAGTTCTTAAATGGTCAGCAATGAGGTAGATTCCCTCTAATGGGGAGACCATTTTGTTCATCTTCGTATTATCGATTCCTACAGCTGAGGCGGCACTTTTTCTTGCTACTGATATGTCAGTAAACTCGGATGATGTCTTGGCAATAGTTCTGAAATATTTAGATATAGTATCAGAATCCACGTCTATGCCTGTTTTTTCTATCATGTATTTTGTTATGGGTCCAAAACAACAGTCATATGCAGTTGGAGTTCCCATCGTAATCCACGCAAATCGTTCAAGACCTGCTCCCATGTCTATAATTTTTTGGTCCAACACAGAATAGTTTTCCAAATCTCCTTGAAATTCAGTAAACACTGCATTGCCAAGTTCTAATCCTCTTACAAAATACTCTAATGATGATCCAAAAGAGCCTCCTCCTGCCCACACATCTTCGACAAAAACTATTTCTTCTTTGTTAATTCCAAATTTATCAGTAAGTAGTCTAAAATCAAGTTCAACACATTTGTCTTTCCAATAACCTTGTGAATTTGGTATACTGTGTTGACCAATCATACAAAAACTCGAAAAATGTCTACCAGTTACTCCTACATTTTCTATGTCCTTGAATCTAAGACATGTTTGTGGTACAACCAAAGGGTTTGCTGGAAATTCAAAAACTACTTTAGAACCCATTACTCTTTGAAAATCAACTATTGAAGCAATTGTAAAATAAAGATCGTCTCTCCATCTGCATACTACTGGATATCTACTCACTGACTTGTGTCCATTATTTACAAAAAAAGATTCCACCTCCTTCCAAGCATGTGTGTAATCGAATCTCTTTCTCGTGGGAGGATCACCTATGAAGGAATAACTATTTTCTACATGATCAGGGCAAAGATTCTGTCCATCATCTAACACCCAGAAATACCTACCACACTTGGAACAAGATTTTCTCTTGAATCCTTCTTTTTCAAAAAGAGATACCTTGTAATACCTACTGGGGTCTGATGAAAACTTGGCAAGAATCTGACCCTTGTCCATTTCACAAGTTTTTGTCCTGATGGATATTAAGCATTCTGAAGCGACACATTAAATATGATCTTTTTTGAGAATTTCTTATGTTCATATTTGAAAAGAAGGGTTGGAAAGAGGGAGACTATGTTTTTACTTCCAAGCAAAATGGCGATTATAAAGATGCTGTAGTAGGTATCATAACAGGAATAGAAAATTCCAAAATAGGAGTAAATGGCATTGTGATAAATCCAGTCGGACTTAAGAACAAGGTTTCTCAAGGAAAGGCTGGTCCGCAATCAGAACAAATATTGAAAGATCCCACCTCGAAAGAGATTATCTTTGCCTTAATTTACAGAGTCGAATACGATAACTTTACGGGAGTTTTTGATGTAAGTGCTGATCACGTGGAGAAATTACACAAAAACATTTACAATATTATAACTGGTTGGGTCCGAGAATCTGTTCCAGAGTTGATAAACAACGCGCTTTCTTTACCTGATGGGCCAGATAAGGATCAGGCAAAAAGGGTTTTGAAACAAAGGATGGATACATTATATGATAAAGAACTAAAAAAATACATGTATTCTATTTGCAGAAGTCTTAAGATCCTCAATTAGCTAAATCAGTTGTACAGCATGTTTTTGTAAACATGAAATCTCCATAGTTTTATATTATGGCTCTTGCAAATTTCGTTTACAATGGAATATGTATACGCTGCATTGCTTTTGCACAAGGAAAAGAAGGAAATCAATGAGGCAAATATATCTAGTATAATAAAGGCCTCAGGAGCTACAGTAAACGAAGCTCAAGTAAAAGCACTCGTAGCAGCACTCGCCGATGTGGACATTGAAGAGGCAATCAAAGCAGCACCAGTTGTAGTCGCAGCTCCAGTCGCAGCACCAGCAGGTGGATCAAAAGAAGATAAGAAAGAGTCTGAGACACCTTCTGCAAAAACTGAAGAGCAGGCAATGGAAGGCCTTTCAGCACTGTTTGGTTAAATCTGTTATTTCTATTTCCTTTTTTGTAAGTTTCTAAAGATTATTTACTATCCAATCTAATACATTGTAATTTGACAGATATCTCATTACCTGTTCAGGATACGATTCTTGCCTTGGATCTTTTTGGAACAATGGCTTTTGCTGTTACTGGTGCATTCAAGGCAATTGAACACAAAGCTGACATTGTTGGCATAATTATTCTTGCAACAATAACCGGTGTAGCCGGTGGAACTCTAAGGGATATAGTGATGGGACATTTTCCACCACATTCTATATCTGATCCTTATTACGTGATCATAACGGTAGCAACTAGTTTTGTTATATTCTTTCTATATAAAAAAATGCAAAAACACTGGAATCTGTTTTTGAAATTTGATGCTATAGGACTTGGCGTTTTTACTGCTATTGGTGCAACATTTGCATACGAAGTCTATGGTATGAATTTCCTTGCTATTGTTATGGCAGGCATGGTTACAGCTATTGGAGGCGGAATCTTGAGAGATATGTTTGTAAATGAGGTACCTATGGTGTTTGTAAAAGAACTCTATGCTTCTGCAAGTTTTTTGGGGGTCTTGATTTTTTATATTGTACTTAGTGTTGATTCCAATCTAGAGATTGCAACCATAGCCTCTATTGTGGTTACAACTGTATTCAGACTTGTAGCCATGAAATACAACTGGAATTTACCAAAGGCACGTGAAAAGTAAATTTCTTGTTTACTGTGAGGTGTAGTTCTTTAACTTATCTGTCAGTGCAGTTGCCCGGGCATGAGCTTTTTGAAGTGTCTGTTTCTTTGTTTCTTCAGTCAGATAACCTGATTCAGTAGCAAGTGATCTGGCATGCTGTGCGGCCCTTGCAAGAATTGCATTAACATTTTCCTTTGTAATGTAACCTATCTCAATGGATAATGACATTGCTTCCTGGTGTGCTTTTGCAAATGCCTCTCTGTATTTTTCTACGTCAATTAATAGCTCTTCTTGGTCGTATACTATATTTTCTTCCATTGCTGCATTTAGAATTATTCCTGCCTCTACAGGTTTGACGTCAAGCTTGCTAAGGAGGGTTGAAAGTTTTGCAGAAATTACATCGCCTTTTTTTGCCGCAGTAGAATCTTTAGTTATCCAGACTGTTCCTTGATCAATCTTTGTAGCAACGCCCGCCTCCTTAAAATCAGTAAGTATTGGACCTGGAGTTATTCCAGTATTGCCTGCCTTTATTATGACATCTATACTTGCTTTGTCACCGCCTCTAGCTGCTAGCATTATCTTGTTTTTTCCAAGTAGAATGTTTAGTTTGTGTGGACTCGTGTTTGTAAACATTAAGACACACTGGCCAACTAGCTTGTCAACCAGCTTTTCAAGTGCAGGTATCTTCAGTGAGGCAAGTGCTTTTTGTGCTACCTTGTCTTTAATACTAATAATCTCAACGTCGTTTTTGAATTTCTTTCTTAATGGTAATAACTGGGAAGATCTAACCTTTTCCATTCGCACCAGTGCAATCACTCTGTATTTCTTTGGAAGTTCTTGAACCTGCTGATACATCTGTATTTTCTTTTGAGGATATTCTGTTCTGTTTTGATGCATTTTACTTTGTTCCCGCCTGTGGTTTGATTGTTTTACCCATCGTAGTTTTCACCATCACTTTCTTGATGTTCCTGTCGCCGCTTGGAAGTTTTTTCTCAATGGTGCTGATTACTGCATTTGCGTTAGCAGCTAAATCGTCATCTGCCATGGATTCGTCACCTATCTTACATGCCAATGAAAGAGAATTTCTCAGTCTTACTCTGATTGAAGATCTGAATCTTTCCAATATTGTATCTATAGGGGCATTGAATGGAACTGGAGTAGGCATTTTTCCTCTGGGACCCATGAATTGACCCAGTATCTTACCAACATTAGCCATGAGTTGAGTATCTGCAAGAAAGAAGTCATATCCATTAATCAGCTTGCGTGATTCCCTCTTGTTTGTACCAATTTGTGTCAATTGTGTTCCATCCACAACCTTGTCAGCATTTGCATTTTTAGCCTTTAGTCCGAGATCGCCTGAAGCAATCACACATACAGATGCCGGCTGGTTTAATTTTTTGGGTAATTGGACTGTCTCATTGATGGCAAATCCTTTCTTAACATCAATATCCTTGAAAACCATGATTAATTCTAGTGATTGCTTGAATTTTCTCTCCTTTTGGTTCTTTTTAGCTTCAACTATCATCTGCGATATCTGGGACTCGTTGATCATTACGAAAGGACTTTCTGAATGCCTATTTAAAATCGTTTAGTGATAGAATTCTTCGGGAAAGGCCTGTATCTAAAAATTTCATTTTATGGAGTTTAAGTTGTAAGAACATCAAATTTGGACAATAGAACTTACATTTATTAAATAGTAACAAAAAGTAGTCGCAAACTTGCACAAATTTGATGAACTAGACATGAAAATAATTACCGAACTTGCTCGAGACGGCAATATCTCTGTACCGAACCTTTCAAAAAAATTGGGGATAAACACATCTGTACTGTATAGTAGAATCAAAAGACTCGTCAAAAAGAAACTAATAAAAAAGTTTACAATAGTAGTAGACGAATCTCTCATAGGGATTGGCGTAAGGGCTACAATGGGAATCAACAGAGATCCAAAGCTAAAGGATCAGATTCACAAGTACCTCATGAAAACACCAGAAGTTATAGAGATATCTGAAGTTACGGGTAGATTCGATATTCTAATTACTCTAAGGGCGACAAACCTGGAAGAATTACACACTGTTGCAATTGAAAAAATTGGAAAGATAGAAGGGATACAAAACACTGAAACTTTTGTAGAACTTCAGAGAACAGACAAAGATTCTGTATATTCTATGACTGAATAGTTTACTTGAATTTCTCTTCCCACTTACCTGCATCTATTTCCGCAGTTATTTCTTTGGGATTCTTTCCATCTACCTTTATTCCAAGTGATAAACACGTTCCTATGACTTCTTTTGAGGCAGCTTTAAAGTCTAAAGCATAAGAGGAGTCAATTTTTAATTTTGCAACCTTTACTGCAGAATCTATAGTAATGTCTCCAACCCACGTGGCACCTGATGTTCCTGATCCTTTTTGAAGTCCGGCTTCTTTTAAAATTAAAGCAGATGCTGAAGGAATTCCTACCTCTACTGACCATTGCTTACTCTTTTTATCTACAGAAACAGTTACTGGAACCTTCATTCCTTCAAAGTCCTTTGTTTTCTCGTTGATTGCGCCAACTATCTGTAAAATGTTCACACCCAATGGTCCTAAAGTAGGTCCAAGTGGAGGGCCAGCACTTGCTTGGCCGCCTGTTACAAGTGCAGAAACAGTTTGAATATCTGCCATGATTTCTTTTCCCTCTTTACTGTAAATTTAATCCTTGCTACTGTGATGACGGTTTTAGATAGTTTGCATCTACGGTTACTGGTAGCTGATAAGGCGCATCAAGCAAAATTACTGTTGCCTCCTCCTTGTCGTGATCAATTCTGGTTACTGTGGCTTTCATACCTTTGAAAGGGCCGCCAATTATCTCAACTATTTGATCAACTGAAAGTTCTGATACTGTAGATTTCTTAACGAGATATCCTTCAATGTCCTTGAATTGTAATTCTCCTCTAAGCTGACCCCTTATGTGCCTCATTCCTTGCAAGGCATCAAATGCAGCGTTTGCATCAATTGCCTCTAGTACAACATATCCCTTAAGGTTCTCTAATAACAAAACAGACTGTATATTTAACTTCTTTAACTTGATTCGATTGTCCAAGAGGCCGAGTACTACCTTTTCCTGACCCCCAGTAGTTCTGACTGCAAAAAAGTGAGATTTTATTTCTTGTGTCAATTCTTATCCATGCCCTAAATTTATTACTGCAAATGTAAACTGTATTACGAAACCAATACCTCCAATACCAGCTATGCCAAGAAGCACTAATCGTAAATGTTGCATATAGTCATCTTTATCTGATTTTCTGGCAAGCTTGATGGTGTTTGCCATATCCTTCAACATTTGTTTTGGGTTAACCATTGAAGGAAGTTAATAAAGTGTACTTATAATTCTTATTTTATGCAGTTACTTGTAGCATACCAATCCGATCCTGCTGGCTCTAACATGGCATCTTACATGATGCAAGATATGAGAAAACAAGGAGACATCTACCATGGAAAAAATTTTGATCTTGTTGTAATTTCTACACCTGCGATATCTGCTGATTGGATTGAAGAAAAATATCAATATGATAGTTATGTGTTTTTATCAAAACACGCCTCTGAAAGTGGTACTCTTGCACTTACTTGTCATAGCACTGGAAATTTCTCTGAAGCACAATTTGGCGGCTTTCCTCGACAAATAGCAATACCTCATCCGTATCTTCAAAAGTCATACATGAAACATTTGTGGACGAAAAGAAACATTTTCTCAAAATTTGAGATTACTATTGAAGCCACTCATCATGGACCAACTGCTTTGAATAAACCAACTTTGTTCATTGAAATTGGTACCACTCAAAAGGAATGGAACGACAAGAATCTCTGTGAAAACGTGGCTAAAATAATAGTAGAAGAAATATGCAAAGAACCAGAAAAACACAAGATTGCAATCTGTTTTGGTGGCACACATTATCCAAAGAAATTTAACAAAGAACTGATTGAAGGCGAATTTGCTCTTGGTACTGTTATGCCAAAACATGCATTAGATAATTTAGATGATGCACTCTTTTCTCATATGTTGGACAGAAATAAAGTGGCCAGTTATGCACTTGTGGATTGGAGCAGTCTTGGTAAAAATAAACAAAAGGTAGTTAATCTTATACAAACTACTGATCTAGAGATGATAAAAATTTGAATCTGGAGGATAAAGTCTACAAGAAATTAATGGAAGTTCCAAAAGGTCAAGTTACAACATATGGAGAACTTGCAAAGGCCGTTGGACTAGAAAATGGCCAAAGACTAATTGGAAGAATCATGAACAAGAATCCCTATCCAGTGATAGTTCCATGTCATAGGGTTATCATGTCAAGTGGAAAAGTAGGTGGGTATGCATGGGGTGAGAAAATTAAGATCAATATGCTTGCAAAAGAAGGTGTAAAAATCAAGGATGGTAAAATTGATGATCCTAAAATAATTCACAGATTCTAAACTTATTTCTTAGAACGAACTTCTTCTATCAAACTTCTAAGGTGAGCAAGGTTTCTTACCTGATTTCCGTTTACCTGTTTGTACAAGTTCCAGTAAGGCTCATTTGCAATTTCCTTTCGTGCCTTTGATACTTTTAGCTGGTGGCGCATTGCTCTGATCCTCTTGACGTATACTTCCTTCTTTCCAACTCTTGCCCCTCTGCTACCTTTTCTTGATCCATGTTTGGTACCGCGCTTCCTTCGTTGAGCTTTTTTAAAGTGAGCCCTTCCTTTAGAAGTGCCCTTGATTGGTCTTATCTCTATTACATTTGCAGTTATCAAACTTCGTATATTGTCGCGGGTAATGGCATCAGCAACATCATCTAGATAAGTTGGATCAAACTTTACCCTATCGACACCAACTCCCAGAATTCTTGAGACTAGCTGTCTTTTTGTTCTAAGATTTACTACCACTTGTTGACACTCTCGCGTTGAAAACCTTGAAGTTCATCTCTTTTGCCTTGACGATGATCTCAAGTCTCTTCTTCTGTCCTACGCCATGGGCAAACCTAACACCGTCAGTTTTAGGATTAAGTTTTTCTAAATCTTTCAAGTTGTAAACTAAATTATCAGTATAACCGGATGGATGAAGCCCTCTTGCGATTCTAGGTCCGCCATAACCTATCTTTACAAGTGATGGCCAGCCTTTTTTTTGCTTTCGTTGGTGATTATCCATTCCCTTTGGCTTTCTCCATGACGTAGAAAGTCTGGCATATCTCCAACTTTCCTGTCTAACAAAACTAGGCTTGTTCTGTGTCACTTTTTTCCTAAGTTCCAAAGCTTCTTTATTGATCGGCATGTAAGGGTCTCTGCCTGAATTTTACAATAAATACGTTTCTTGATGGATGTATATGTGATCCGAAGAGATAATAAGGAAATTCCAACGAACCGGTTTATCCAATGATTGAGGATTTGGAGCCGGCCATTACTCGTCTGCTAGTATCTCAGTTGGAACAAATTGGTATCAAACCAGGAAAGATACATAGAAACTTACAAGTCAAGAATCTGATGGATAGTATTGTAGAAAAAAATGAAGGACTTTTGACTGCAAATAATGCAATATCTGTTAAAACAGGCAAATATACAGGGCGATCTCCAGATGACAGGTTTATTGTCGATGATAAACAAACTCACAATACTGTAGACTGGGGAAAGATAAACCACCTGTTCACAGAAGATAAATTTGACAAACTCTTAGAGAAGATGAAAAGATATCTAGAATACAAGGAGATATTTGTTTTTGATGGATTTGTAGGGGCAGATCCAGAGCACAGATTACCAATTAGAATTGTTACCGATCATGCCTGGCAAAACTTGTTTGTAAGACAGTTATTCATAAGGCCAACCGCAACAGAGCTTGAATCTCATAAACCGGAATATGTCCTTCTCTCAATAAATGACTTCAAATCAATTCCTGAGGTCGACGGTACTAGGACGGATGTCTTCATCATTCTCAATTATACAAAAAAAATCGTGCTCATTGGAGGCACTCCGTATGCAGGAGAAATAAAGAAAGCAATGTTCTCTGTGATGAATTATTCTCTTCCACAAAAAGGGGTCTTTCCAATGCATTGTTCTGCTAACATTGGAAAGAATGGTGACACCGCATTGTTCTTTGGACTTTCTGGTACTGGAAAGACAACGCTATCTGCCGATTCCAATAGGATGTTAATAGGAGATGACGAACATGGTTGGTCTGATAGAGGCGTGTTCAATTTTGAAGGTGGTTGTTATGCCAAGTGCATTAATCTCAATAAGGAAGATGAGCCACAAATCTGGGATGCAATAAGATCTGGAACTGTATTGGAAAATGTAGTGATAGACAATAAAACAATGATGCCAAACTTCAACGATAGCAGCTTGACAGAAAACACACGAGCCGCGTATCCTCTTGATTATATCCCAGGCGCAATAATTCCAAGCTTAGGTAGAAATCCCAAAGTCATCATCTTCCTTACAGCTGACGCATTTGGAGTGATGTCTCCAATTGCAAGACTGACAAAAGAAGGAGCAATGTATCATTTTATGTCAGGTTATACAAGTAAACTTGCTGGTACCGAGAGAGGGATCACAGAACCCAAAGCCACATTTTCAGAATGTTTTGGTGCACCATTCATGTCATTGCATGCATCTGTTTATGCAAATCTTCTAGGGGAGAAGATAACCAAACACAAGACTGTTGTATATCTTGTCAACACAGGATGGTCAGGCGGTCCATACGGAATAGGAAAGAGAATGAACATTAATCATACAAGAAGAATGGTTACTGCCGCGCTGACAGGCGAACTTGATGCTGTAAAGTATAGGCATGATAATGTATTCAATCTAGACATACCTACCGAATGTTTTGGTGTGCCATCAGAGGTATTGAATCCTCGTAACACTTGGTCTGAGAAGGATGCCTATGACATCTCTGCAAAGAAACTTGCTCAAATGTTTGTAGAAAACTTTAGAAAATTTGGAAACGTTTCAAAGGAAATAGTGGACGCAGGACCAAGAATCTAATTTTATCTGCGTCTAGAGACTAAACCTATTGTAACAATTATGATTGCAACTCCTGAAATTATTGCTACCTGTTTTGCAGGAATTCCTATGATATCCTGAAGGTCAGAGATATTTCTTTGTGCAACTTCATTGACAAGTATGGTTTGATATGCCTCATCTGTTTGGTTTGAACTCTTAACTTGGGCCAAGATCCAATATTGACCTTTTTCAAAAACAGAAATTGAACCTGTTTCTTGGGGAGTGACAGAAGTACTGAAGATTTCATCTGTACCGGCCTTGATTAAAGAAATTTTTGCATAAGACCATTTGTCAGGATAATCAATTGAAAAGTGAAGAGTTCCATTGCTTTGGTCTACTAGGAGTGTTCCCTTTGTCATATGAACCACAACAGGAATACGATAACTTGTCTTGGCATCTTTTAGAATGAGAAATCCATCATAATCTCCTTCACTTTTAACGATATCGGAAATTTTGACATTCAAAGTATCATTGGATTGAGAATAATCCGCATCTAAACTAGTTTCATTGGATGCGAAATTTGCCTTCAGTTGAGGTACGATGGAACCATCGAGGGTTCTTAGATGTAACATTTTTGTCTGAGATTGATTGTCAAAAGATAGATTGAAAACCATACTGTGTGGCGATATTATTAAATTCGATTCCAGCGCTCTAGTTATGTTCAGTCTTCCACTTCCAACGGCAGAAATGGGAAAAAGATTACCATATGCATCAGTAACTGGATCCGTTGTCGTAACAAGTAATGACGCAACATCTGAAGGAGATAATCCGGGATATTTCTGTAACATAATTGCAGCAGCCCCCGCAACATGAGGGGCTGCAAAGCTTGTACCGCTTGTTAGGTTGTACTTTCCTCCAATAGTTGTAGAATTTACAAAGACACCAGGTGCAACAAGATCTGGCTTGATGTAGAAAGGTGATACTGGCCCTTGGGAACTAAAAGGAGCAATGAAATCTGGATGATAGAACATATCAAAACTTCCCGTTGTATCTGAAGTCAACATGGACTTGAGTGCAACTCCATCTTCCTGTGACAATGAGATCACGGGTATTCTTGGCGTATATCCAGTAGTCATATTTGGTCCTACAAGCTCACCAAAAAATATTCCAGTCTCATTGTTAAACACAACCAATGCTTTTGCACCTAAATCTGCGGCATTTTTTTCCTTTTCAGAAAAATAGACTTTTTGTCCTTTCACATCACTTCCTCTTTCTTCAAGAAGTATTGTTCCTTTGACATCTAGATTTTTAAGGTCTTGAAGCCTTCCATATCCGCCATAAACTATCTTGGCTTCAATGGGACTTGGCAAGCCTTGGACTCCTACCATTGGAAGAACTTGATATTGTTTTTTACCAACCTCAAAAGTTGCTACTAGACTAGATGTTGAGTTGTTATATGATGCGCCAACTGTAATTGCGTTGATATCTTTACCAGGACTTCCAATGGTATCTTCTTGTGGACCGTTATTCCCTGCGGCTACAACTATGACAATTCCTTTCTTTACGGCCTTATCGATTGCGTTATCGATTTGGTCATTTGTTCTATTGACTCCTAAACTGATGTTTACGACATCGACTCCATCTTGCATTGCCTGTTGAATAGCTTTGATTATGTAATCTGATGATACTGCTTCGCCAGTTGATGAAACCTTGTATGAAAATAATTTTGACTTGGGTACAATTCCGGTAAAATTGCCATCGGCTGCAATAATGCCTGCTACCTCTGTTCCATGACCGTTAGTATCTAGAGGTTTCTCACTCGAGTCAACATAATTATGTCCTCCAATCACTTTTCCAGTTGGGCCATAACCTAAAAGATCAGGATGATTATAGTCTATTCCGGTATCTATGATTCCAACCTTGACTCCTTGGCCCTCAAGACCATGTAATCTAGCCTCTTTGACACCTACAAGCTCTATGCTTTTTTGTAAATTGTTTGAAATTTTCTGTTCACTTGATTCTGATAAAAACAGGAATACGCAGAAAATGAAAAGGAGTGAAAAAATCAGTAATCGGTTAATCATAAATTATCTGAAATTTGACTAGATAAAATGCATTTGCAACCAAAGCCATAAATGGCAAGAACTAGATGGGTTATTATGGCAAAATACGAACTTCCAAAGTTACCATATGCATACGATGCATTAGATCCGCATATTGATGCCAAAACAATGGAAATACATCATTCAAAACACCATCAAGCATATACTGATGGATTGAACAAAGCTTTGGAAACTCTAAGTTCTGAACTGCAAAGCATGGAGTTATCCAAATTGCTTACAAGCTTAGACAAAGTTCCAGAGAACACAAGGGGTGCCGTGAATTTTCACGGAGGAGGATATGACAATCACTCATTGTTCTGGGACAGTATGAAATCAAATGGTGGCGGAAAACCCGGTGGAATCTTGGGTGACGAAATTAACGCGGTATTTGGTAGCTTTGACGGCTTCAAAGAGAAATTTACAAAAGACACAATAGCTATTCAAGGAAGTGGTTGGGGTTGGTTAGCATACAACACACAAAGTAAAAAAGTTGAATTCACTACAATGCCAAATCAGACTAGTCCTAGAACCAAAGGGTTGATCCCATTATTGGGGTTGGATGTTTGGGAACATGCATACTATCTAAAATATCAAAATCGCAGAGCCGATTACGTTGGTGCATGGTGGAACGTCGTAAACTGGGATGAAGTGGACAAGAGACTATCAAAGACAAAAGCATAATCCTTTTCCTTTTTGTTTCTATTGTATTTTTTCAATTTCTGCCAAGTTGCTATGGGATATGTCAAGAATTTCTTCATCCAAGTTTCAGAATGTAATTAGTTCAGATACAAATGATATTCTAACAATTGATAAAAACGAGTAATTCCTAAAACTAAATGGAAATGGACGAAAGAAAAGTAAAGGCAATAGTAGAAGAGGAATTTCAAAGACTTGTTAGCAAAAACATGAATGACAGGAATCCATCCATAATGGATAGGTTACAAGCGCTAGAAGATAAAATGGAATCTATAGAAGAAAAATTAGGACTTGAAAAATAATCTAGTAACCCATACAAACTTAACAACATAAGTTTCTAGTGTATGCCCTCTGGTATCTTAACAGCGGTATTTTTCAGAATGCATTTATAGGTGGATAAGAGAATTTTTTGCAAATGAGTGAAGAACAAGCTCAAGCTCTGTTGCAACAACTACAAGCGCTTGAAGGATACTTGGCAGATTTGATGCAGAAAGAAGAATCTGTAATGAGACTTTTACATGAAGCAACAAGTGCTATAGAGTCCATGAAAACAATGGGTGTCGATACATCCAATGAAGCCCTTGTACCTGTAGGCATGGGGGCTTTTGTAAAAGCTACAATAGAACCAAACCAAAAAATAATTGTCAATATCGGATCTGGAGCTTCAATTGAACAAGACAAGGATTCAGCAATTAACTATATGGAATCTAGAATTAAAGAATTGGAAATCGTACTTCAGCAATTGGCAGCTCAAAGACAAGAAGTATCCTTTAGACTTGAACAAGGTCAACAGGAAATGAACAAACTTATACAATCAAGTCGCAGTTCTATGCAGTAAGGAAATCTATTATGTTTGATAAACTACGAAACGCGTTTTCTTCAGCAGTCAAAAGCTTTGGAGAAAAAGAGCTAAAGGAAAAAGATGTCGATGAAGTTTTGTTTGAACTTGAGATATCTTTGCTAGAATCTGATGTGGCAACAGAAGTAATAGATTTACTAAAATCTGATTTGAAAAAACAGCTAATTGGCGCTACAGTACAAAAAGATACGATAATAGAATTTGTGAAACAAAACATGAGGCAAAGTATTTCGAACATGTTCGATGCAGCAGGAACAATTGACATCTTATCTAACATACAAATGAAGAAGGAAAAGGGAGAATCGTACATTATTTCGTTCATGGGAATCAATGGAACAGGAAAAACAACCACTATAGCAAAATTTGCTAATCTTTTACGTGAAAATAAATTATCATCTGTAATTGCAGCTGCAGATACATACAGAGCGGGAGCAATTGAACAGATAAGCGAACATGGTAAGAGATTAAACATAAAGGTCATAGCACAGAATTATGGTTCTGATCCTGCAGCAGTTTCACGTGATGCTGTACTGTATGCCAAATCTCACAAGATAGATTGTGTATTGATCGATACGGCAGGAAGAATGCAGACAAGCAAGAACCTTATGGATCAAATATCGAAAATCAATAAAGTGGTGAATCCTGATCTGAAATTATTCGTTGGTGATTCATTGGCAGGAAATGACACAGTTAGCCAAGCAAAAGAATTTCATAATTACACCAAATTCGACGGCGCAATTCTTACCAAAAGCGATGCAGATGCACGTGGAGGTGCAGCTATATCTATAGTCAAAGTAACATCACGTCCAATTCTTTACTTGGGAGTAGGTCAAGAATACAAAGATTTGAAACCATTTAACAAGGATTCATTTTTGGAATCCCTATTTGGACCACAAGAATCGTTGTCCATGGTGCAAATCCAGCAGAAAGAAAAATCTCAACAGCAAAGAGAACAAAAAGAAATTATTGTTGAAGAAAAGGTAAACATGGTAGACAAACAACAAGAATTCAAAGTTGAGATTAAAGAGATAAAACCAGAAATTGTACAATCTAAATCTGTATCATCTACGGAAAAGATTCAAGTCAGCGTTGAAAAAGAAATTACGTCTGAACAAGGATCATCAAAAGAATCATCCAAATCCTTTGTGAGTCCAAAGCCTGAATCAAAAGCAGAATCAAAGCTTGAATCAAAGATCAACCAAGAAATAAAGAAAGATGTAGGAAAGAAACCAACAGAAGAAATATCAAGTAAAGATGAAGATCCTTTTATGGGAGTAGCAACGAAAGATATTGAAAAATATTCTGAACTGTTTGATGTTCGTCCACCTGAAAATGATGACGAAGCAAAAAAACTCGCCTCTAAAATACTAAAATGGATTTCTGACAGTCGGCCAAAACCCACAAAAGATAAAGATACTATTGAAGAGAAAACCAATGAAAAAGAAGATGTTGATATATCTACAGATGACAAATCAAAGAAGAAACGTTCCATGTTTGGATGGATGAGAAAATGAAATTAAAAACAAAAGACCTGTTAACATTAAATGAACTTAGTAAAACTGAACTTGTTGAAATCATTGATAATGCAATAAAAATGAAGAAAGATTTGAAGAAGGGAATTTCCAAACCTCTTGGTAAAAATAAAACACTTGCAATGATCTTTCAAAAACCGTCTACAAGGACACGAGTAAGCTTTGAAACTGGAATGTTTCAACTAGGAGGACACGCATTAAATCTCTCTGCAGATGAATTACAACTAAAAAGGGGAGAAACCATAGAAGATACAGCAAAAACGCTTTCGAGATATGTAGATTTGATAATGGCTAGGGTTTATTCTCATGATGAAATAGAACTACTTGCAAAGAATTCTTCTGTTCCTGTGATGAATGGTCTTTCTGATTCTTTTCATCCATGCCAAACACTTGCAGATCTCATGACAATCAAAGAAAAGAAGAAAAAATTGGCTGGCCTTAAACTGGCATGGATAGGTGACGGTAACAATGTATGTAATTCAATGATATATGGTTGTGCAAAAACTGGCATTAAGATTAGTGTCGCTACTCCAAAAGGATATGAACCTAATCCGAATGTCGTAAAAGAATCTAACAAACTAATTGATGTGAAATTATCAAACTATCCAGAGATCGCTGTAAAGGACGCAGATGTTGTAGTAACAGACACCTTTGTCTCGATACATCACCAAACTACCGATAGAACAAATGATTTTCTTCCATATTTTCAAGTAAATTCAGCTTTGATGAAAAAGGCCAGCCCATCTGCAATCTTCATGCATTGTTTACCTGCTAAACGAGGTCAGGAAGTTACAAGTGAAGTGATCGATGGACGTCAGTCAGTAATCTGGGACGAAGCTGAAAATAGACTTCATGCTCAAAAGGCGCTTATAGTAGCCCTGTTGAGAGTCTAACGTTTATAAGAGCTTTACCAAAATTTTTTGTAAATAGGTAGTATCGATGACATATTCACAAATATTGCGCAGGTCTCGTGAAGAGAAAACCAACTATGGAAGAAGAAGAAATCTTCTCATGGGTAGGAGAAACTTTATCACAGTTCAGATATCAAATGAGAATACACTTGTACAGATTCACAAGCCAGAACTACTGGGAGATAAAGTTCTGTCATCAGCTCATTCAAGGTCCCTTTTGAAAAAAGACTGGAAGGGTTCGAGAAAAAGCATACCTGCAGCATATTTGACAGGTTATCTTGCAGGTAAAAAAGCACTGGCTAACGGTATCAGCAGTGCAGTTCTTTATGTTGGTACTAGACGATACACTCAGAGAATATCAGCAGCGTTGAAAGGAATAATAGATGCTGGACTTGAGGTACCTGCCGATGAGGAAACTTTTCCTTCTGCAGATAGGATCACTGGAAAACATCTCAAAGTTGCGAATGAGATTGACAAGGTAAAATCAGCAATAGATAATGAGGTAAAGATCAAATGAGCAGATCAGAGACAAGACAAAGATCTAGAGAACCCGAAGTGGAATGGGTACCAAGAACTACATTGGGAAAGCTAGTTGCTACTAACAAGATTACTTCCATGAAAGAAATATATGAAAATGGCTATAGGATCCAAGAATCAGGAATTATCAAGAAATTATTACCCGGTATCAAAACAGAGGTCATAGATGTGGGCATAGTCCAAAAACAGACTACCAACGGAGAATATACAAGATTCAAGGCACTCGTGGCAGCAGGTGATGAAAACGGATGGCTTGGTATAGGACAAGGAAAATCAAAACAAATGAGAATTGCTATTGAGAAAGCCACCAGTCAAGCTTATCTTAGCGTAAGTCCCGTGAAACTGGGCTGTGGAAGCTGGGAGTGTAGATGTGATCAGAAACATTCGGTGCCTTTCAAGGTCAGGGGCAGAGGTGGAAGTGTAACAGTTGAAATTATTCCAGGACCTAGAGGTCTTGGATTGGTAGCAGGTGGAAATATTAAAAATCTGTTAAAACTTGCAGGTCTGAAAGATGCGTGGACAAAAAGCAAAGGATCTACAAATACAATGACTTCCACATCACGAGCAGTTTTAAATTGCTTAAGACAAACATTTAGTCAAGGTTGAGTATAGATGGGAAAAGCTTTCTTAGTAATACGAATGAAAGGAACAATTAATGTTCCACACTGGGCAAACACCACTCTAGATCTACTTCATTTAGACAAGAGATTTAGAGCCACCATAGTCCCAGAACGAGATAATACAAAAGGAATGCTGAACAAGATTAAGCACTATGTTTCTTGGCAGGAAATAGATATTTCAACTGCAAAAGAACTTTTAGAAAAAAGAGCCAGAAAAGAGGGTTACAGGAAACTCACTTCTGAGGATATTGAAAAACTTGGATTCAAAAACACTGATGATCTGGCAAAATCGTTGGCAGACGGTGCTATTGCATTATCAAAGTTGAAACCGCTTAAACCATGGTTTGCTCTGTCTCCTCCAAGACATGGATTCAAGAGAAGTACCAAGAAGATGTATGGCGAAGGAGGAATATTAGGAAATCATAAGGAACTTCTTACACAAGTAAAGATGATGATTTAAGATGGCAACAAGACTACGAAAGACAAGAAAATTCCGAGGAGGGCGAAATCATGGCTGGGGACAGATAGGACAACATAGAGCCAGCGGTCACAAGGGAGGACTTGGAAGATCTGGCATGCACAAACATCATTTTATCAGGATGCTTTTAACAGATCCAAGACATTTTGGTCATGATTCTACTCACCCGCCACATCCAAACCTAGTAAGAAAATGGGCAAGTGTGAGAGATCTAGATGATATCTATGCAAAACATGGAAAACAAGAAGGCGGAAAGAAGGTAATAGATCTCTCAGAACTTGGCTATGACAAGTTGTTAGGAGGAGGACAAACAAAGAACGCTTACGTCATAAAAGTAGGACGATTTTCTGCTACTGCAGAAGAAAAAGTCAAAAAATCTGGTGGCGAGGTGCTTGCTGTAGTATGAGTGAAGAAGCTGCACCAACTGGTTTTCTTAGAACAATAATTTCAAAAGCAGAGACTTACATTCCACAGGTGCCAAAACCCAAGAAAAAAATTCCTTTACACATTCGTTTGATATGGTGTGGAATAGCTCTATTCATTTACATGATTATGGGACAGACTCCACTGTACGGAGCAACAACTCCTGCATTTGACTTTCTTGCCTTTGCAAGAGTAATTTTTGCATCCCAACAAGGAACCTTGATAGAATTGGGAATTGGGCCCATTGTAACAGCAGGACTTTTGATGCAGCTCTTAAAGGGGTCTGAAATATTTCATTTGGATTTCAAAAAGCCAGAGGATAGAGAGCTCTATCAAACAGCAACAAAAATTGTAACGTATATTGTAATCATTGCCGAGTCTTCCTTGTATGGTATGGCTGTATATGGGCCAAGGCTTCCTAACCATGAGGTTGCCTTTATTTTAATTGGACAGCTCATTGGTGCATCAATAATAATTATGCTATTAGATGAATTGGTTCAGAAAGGATGGGGAATAGGAAGCGGAATCAGCTTATTCATTGCTGCAGGTGTAGCTCAGCAGATAATTTGGTCACTCATAAGTCCAGTTCCTGCAGGTGATGGAGGGCCAGTTGGGGTCTTTGCAAATATCATTTATGCATTTATTCACAGCAACTTTAGTAACCTATTTTTCCGAGTAAATCAACTGCCTAGTATTTTTAGTCTCTTCATTACTGCCGGGGTATTGCTAATTCTTGTATATACACAAGGAATCAAGGTAGAAATTCCTATCGTGTCCACCAAATATCGAGGATTCTCAGCTGTATATCCAATCAAATTGATGTATGTTTCAAACATTCCTGTCATCTTGGCATCTGCGCTCACTGCTAATGCAGTGTTTATTGGTCAAATACTCTGGGCTAACTTTAATCCAAAAAACGCAAATCCAATTCTGAATTTCTTAGGAATGTTCGATCCAACTTCTCCATCTACCCCGACGGGAGGGATACTTTACTATGTAACAGCTCCGCTTGGTCTTGATACCGTTGCATTGGATCCTATGCGAGCTGTTCTGTACATCTTATTCATGGTGGGTATAGTTGTTCTCTTTGGTAGACTTTGGATTGAACTTGGAGGATTGTCTGCTAAAAGTGCGGCAAAGAACTTGTTAGATGCAGATGTGCAAATACCGGGTTTTAGACGCTCTAACCAACCAGTAGAAGACTTGCTACAGAAATACATTCCATCTGTTACAATAATAGGTTCTATTATTCTTGGGCTGTTAGCTGGTATTTCAAATGTATTGGGGACCTTTGGCTCAGGGACAGGAATGCTACTTACAGTTGACATCTTGATTAACTATTACAATCTGCTAGTACGAGAAAAAGTAGAAGAGGTAATGCCTGCCCTGGGTGCGTTGCTTGGTAGAAAGTAAAAGAGTAATAATAGTTGGAATTCCTGGAGTTGGAAAGACTACTATTGTTTCCAAGGTTGTTGATATATTAAAAGAGAAAAAGATCAGTGTAAGCGTCTTTATATTTGGCACTGTGATGTTTGACGAAGCAAAGAAGACCAAAGGAATTCAAAGCAGAGATGATCTTCGTAAACTTTCAGTACGAGAACAAAAAGATCTACAATCCATGGCTGCAAAAAAAATAGCTTCTATATCTGATGAGGCAGTAATTGTAGATACCCATGCATTTATCTCAACAAAGGAGGGATTCTATCCTGGTCTGCCTCATAATGTTTTAGAAATTCTAATGCCTGATAGCTTTATTATGATTACTGCCAGACCTGAGGAGATCTACAATAGGAGAATGAAAGATAACACGAGAAACCGTGATATTGTATCAATTGATGCAATAAAGAAAGAACTTGATGTTACAAGTGCAATGCTTTCAACCTGCTCTATACTGTGCGGATCACCAATAAAGATGGTTCTAAACACTGAAGGCAAGATTGACGAAGCGGCAAAAGGGATCGTAAGTGCAATGGGATTTAACAATGGAACATAGCATAATCTTTGATTTCTTAAATACTGTACCATTGCAGATTCCTGGCCTTTCGCGTGTACCTCTTGGAAGCCCAGATCCAATAGTAAAGGGAATGATTCCCTCTGTTATCGGCATCATGCTCATTGCAATTGGACTCAATCTTTTCAATGCAATGATAAAACGTAAGATGGTAGATCAAAATAAGATAAAGAAATTGCTCAAAGACACTAAAGCTTGGCAAAAAGAACGTATTGTCGCCTTTAAAGCAAAAGACCAAGAAAAGATAGATGAATTGAACAAGAAATCTGCTTACATGAACAAGATGAATATGGAATTGATGCAATTGAACATGAGACCAATGATGATTACATTCTTGCCTCTTATTCTGGTATTTTATTTTGTATTGCCTCCGCTTTTTTCGTATACTGTAGCAGTGTCACCAATATCACTGAATTTCATTCCTGGTAACTTTTTCCAACTTACATGTAGTGCAGAGAAGGTTGCATCTACACCTAGTATATGTAAACACGTAAACGATCTATATTTCTGGGCATGGTATTTTCTGTCGTCTGCTTCCTTTAGCGGCATAATTATGCGACTCACCAAAACTACTATGGACACAAGTTGAATTGCTTAGATCAGTAATAATATCAGGTCCTCCAGCCATTGGAAAGACAACAATAGCAAAGAGTCTTGCAAAGGAATTTGATCTGAAATACATTAGTGGAGGAGACGTACTCAAAGAGATGGCAAAAGAAGAAGGATTTCAGACCGAAAAGGATGATTTCTGGGATACTGAAGCAGGAATGAAGTTTCTGAACATGAGAAAAGGGAACCCAGAATTTGATAAAATAGTTGACGAGAAACTAAAGAAAATGTTCCTAACAGAGGATGTGGTCATAACGAGCTATACTCTACCCTGGCTGGTTAAGGACGGGATTAAAATCTGGCTTGCGGGTTCGCAAGAAATTAGTTCAAAAAGGATGACAACAAGAGATCATATATCATATGAACATGCACTTGGAATTGTGAAAAAAAGATACGAAGAAAACAAAATGATATACAAGAAACTATATGGCTTTAATTTTGGAGATGATCTATCTGTGTTTGATGAAATAATAAATACAGACAGTTTGGGTCCAATTCAAGTGCTTGAATTTGCAAAGAAGACAGTGAAAAATCATTATGACACTCAAACAAATAGAAAATCTTAGAGTCATAGATCAAGACATAACGAACGACTCGTATGGTACATACTATGATAAAAGATCGATGGAACAACTTCTCAATTACGGTTTCATATTGCTGGATAAACCCAATGGGCCAACAAGCCATGAGACTGTCTCATGGGTGAAGAAAATATTGAATATTCCAAAGGCAGGGCATAGTGGCACTTTAGATCCTCAAGTTTCGGGGCTTTTGCCAATTGGTTTTGGTGAAGCAACCAAGGCACTGATAGTTCTTTTGCTTGGACCAAAAGAATATCATGCTTTAGGTAGGCTTCATTCACTACCTTCTAAGGAAAAATTGAATCAAGTGCTGAAATTATTAACAGGAAAGATTTACCAAAAACCCCCGCAACGATCAGCTGTATCGAGACAAACTAGAATAAGAAATGTATATGAAATAGAAGTTGTAGAAGAAAAGGAACGACTCTTACTTTTGCGTATTTTATGTGAAGCGGGAACATACATACGAAAAATTTTCTATGATATGGGGGAAATTTTAGGGCCTGGAGCTACAATGATCGAGTTAAGGAGAACTCGTGTGGGACAATTTAATGAAGACTCGAACCTCGTGAAAATGCATGACCTTGTAGATGCATATGCATTATGGAAAGAAAAGAATGACGAGTCAAAGATAAGAAGAATACTCATGCCAATTGAACATTGTCTAAGTGAGATAAAATCAGTGGTAATAAGAGACTCTGCGGTGGATGCACTGTGTCACGGTGCTCAATTGGCAATACCGGGAATACTTGAAATCTCAAATGGACTCAAAAAAGGAGACTTGGTTGGTGTCTATACGCAAAAAGGCGAGATCGTGGCTCTTGCCGAAGCCATAATGCCAGAAGACGAGATAGTTGAAAATACCAAAGGGTTTGCATTCCAGATAAAAAGAATCATCATGGCTCCTAACACTTATCCTAAAAGCTGGCGCTCAAAGGCAGTAGTTAACAATTAAAAAGGAATCAAAATTACCTTTTGAAAGTTGATTCCAAAAGGAGCTACGATTTGTTTTGTCATAGGGGTTATAGGGGCAGGAATAATTGGGGTTTTCTTGTTTCAAATATCGCACCAGACACCCTCTCTAGTCTACCAAAGCGGACTATCTCTTTCCATAATCACAGAAAAAATAAACTATCGTTTGGGTGAGCCTGTTAACATAAGGATAATTAATTCGGGCACTGTTCCTCTAACTTTTTCTGATTCTTCATTTGGATTGAAAATTAGGGGCTTGGATGGTACTATAATTTACTCACCGATATCTGTACCAGTGGCTTCCACATTAAATTCGCATGAAGAAAAAATCTTTGTCTGGAATCAAACAAAGACTGATGGAAGTAAAGTCATTGAAGGTAGATATAAGATCGAGTCAAACACATCTCCAGATGCAGGCAATGTGTTGAAAAAATCAGTTACAATAAACATCTTTCAGTGAGGCTGAGATTACGGTGATGTATCAATTAACGTAATATATGGTGATTTTTACAACGAAGTTAACTTGGCGAATTGATGCCGGGGTCGCCTAGCCTGGTAGGGCGCGCGCCTGGAAATGAAAACCATATAGCGCGTACTCGCAAGGGTCCGAGAGTTCAAATCTCTCTCCCGGCGCCTTTACTTTTCTATTTATCTTTTAACTCTAATTTTTTAGAATTTGAAAAAGTTTGAAAAGATTTGAACTTACAACAAAAAATCTTTTGTTTGATAAATTATCTAAAGTGTGATATTGACACTTTTTCACCAATCTTTAGATCTTTTTGGATCTTTACCTTTTTGATCGCATCTTCAAAGTGTTTTGTAGTTACCTTTGCATCTTGAACCTGTTTTTCTGCCTCTTTTGGGTCTGGATACTTTTCAATAAACTCATGTATGACAAGAGATACGGCAGTATTTGCAATGGAGGCAACATCTGCACCACTAAACCCATCTGTAGATTCTGCAATCTTGTCTAGGTCTACATAGTCTGGGTTTATGCCATTTTGAGTTCCAATCTCTCTTCCCATTGGAATATCTTTTGAGTTTATCTCAAGTATTTTGAGTCTTCCCGCTTTATCTGGTATTGGTACCAGTACCATCTTGTCAAATCTGCCCGGCCTAAGTAATGCTCTATCTATCATGTCTGCTCTGTTTGTTGCAGCGATAACTACCACCCCATAAAGACTTTCGATACCATCAAGTTCTGTGAGAAGTTGGCTGACAACTTTTTCTGTAACTGCGGTTTCTCCCATCCCCCTTGTTGGGGCAATAGAGTCAATCTCATCAAAGAATATAACGCATGGCGAGGCCTGTCTTGCTCTTCGAAATACCTCTCTTATTCCTCGTTCTGATTCACCGATCCATTTTGATAAGAGTTCAGGTCCTTTTATTGAGATGAAATTAGCTTCACTTTCTGTTGCTACGGCTTTTGCCAAAAGTGTCTTTCCAGTTCCACTTGGTCCATGAAGCAATATTCCACGTGGTGTTCTATATCCAAGTTTTGAATAAAATATAGGATATTTCATAGGCC
>JBOGRA010000010.1:0-27853 GCA_050749325.1 Nitrosotalea sp.
ACTAAAATTCCGATTAGCATTATTACAATCAAGACAGCTATTACCTGTGAGATGTCATTGCTTTTGCTACTGACATTCATCAAGGAACCCAATCCCAATACAGCAAAGATTACTTCTGCAGATATGGCCCCCCGCCATGCATACGCCCATCCCTGTTTAAAGCCAGAAATCAAGTGCGGGAATGAAGCAGGCAGTATTACATTTGTTATGAGTTGTATTCCACTAGCACCCATATTTTTCCCAGCAGAAATGAATGAAGGTGGCACGTTCTTTATTCCAGAGTGAGTGTTCATGGCTATGGCAAATAAAGCACTTATCAATGTGACAAATATCACACCTGCATCAGTTTTACCAAACCACAGAAAAGCCAACGGCACCCATGCAACAGATGGTATAGATTGCAAACCTAGGAGAAGCGAGCCCATCGTTTGGTTTATTGTCTCAAACCTGGCAATAAATATGCCAAGCAAGATACCGGCAGATATGGCAATTGCAAGCCCTATAGATAATCTCCACAGGCTTGTTCCTATACCATACAGTAGACTTCCATCATAAATCCCCTTTGCCAATGCGCTTCCTACTTCAGATGGCGAAGGCACCACTTGTTCTGGTGCAAGGTGCAAAGAAAAGACTAGTTGCCAGACTGCAACAATTCCAACATAAAAAACAACTCTATTTACAATTAATTTTCTTTTCAATTGTAATCACCATCTTTTTTTTGTTCCATGATTTCACTTTTGAGCTCTTGAATTATCTCATGTTGATATTTTAAGAGGTTTTCATCTTCTGCCAATCTTGGTCTTCTATAATCGATTACAATTTCTTTTTTAATTTTTGATGGTCGATTTTTGAATATGGCAACGCGATTTCCCAATACCACAGATTCTGCAATATTGTGAGTAACAAAAATAATGGTTTTTTTGGTCCTTTCCCAAATTAACTGTAATTCAACTAATAACAAATCTCTTGTTTGCGAGTCCAGCGCGGCAAATGGTTCATCCATGAGCAGTATTTCTGGATCCAGTGCCAATGCTCTAGCAATTGCTACTCTTTGTTTCATGCCAGTTGATAACTGGTAAATGTATGATTGCGAGAATTTTTTAAGTTGCATCATGTCCAGATACCTTTCAGATATTTGCCTGCGTTGGTTCTTTGGAATGCCTACAATTTTTAGACCAAACTCTACATTATCAACCACTCTAAGCCATGGAAAGAGTGCGCCTTCCTGAAAGACCATTGTTCTGTCAGGGCCTGGGGTAGATATCGGCTTTCCATTGAGAAGAACTTCGCCAGAATCGGGTTTTTCTAAACCTGCAATAATATCCAAAAATGTAGTTTTTCCACATCCAGATGGACCAACCAAGCAAACAAAATCACCTTCATCCACATTCAGATTAATTCCATCCAAGGCTGGCACCATGTTACCATTGTGATCAAAATGTTTTACAATGTTTTTTGCCTGAAGTTTTGTCATGGGTTACAATCTCCATTCCAATCTTTGCGATACCACATACTGTGAGATGCCCGCAAAGGGTGCAATTTTCATATAACAGCGTTATAATATTACGGTTAAATAGTGTTCGAATTTTAGCTTGGACTAATTTGGTTTGTCTCATGGATTAGAAAAATAATTGTAACTTTTTAACAAGATCAAACAAGACTGAGGATCATAAAAGATAAATGCTAAAATCTGATCACAGAAAACCTCAATGAAAGGAAAAGCAGTTTTAGCTTTCTCTGGCGGATTGGATACATCCGTCGTTGTAAAATATCTACAAGAAAAACACGGATTTGATGTTGTTACCATCACAGTGGATGTTGGACAAGGTGACGACCTGAAAAAGATCACATCCAAGGCAAAAAAACTCGGAGTGATAAGGCACTATAACGTTGATGCAAAAAGTGAGTTTGTAAATGATTTCATTTTGCCGTCAATCAAAGCAAATGCACTATACCAAAAGAAATATTGTCTTGCAACTGCTCTTGCACGGCCACTTATTGCGCAAAAAGTTGTAGAGATTGCCAAAAAAGAAAATGCAGAGGCACTTGCCCACGGCTGTACTGGAAAAGGAAACGACCAGGTGCGATTTGACGTAACCATGCGATCAGGCTCTACTCTGCCAATCATAGCTCCCATCAGAGATCTCAACCTTACTCGCGATGTAGAATTAAAATTTGCAAAAAAACACGGAATACAGATTGATACTGCAGCAAAAAGGTTCAGCATAGACCAAAACCTATGGGGGCGCGCAATTGAGGGTGGAGAGCTGGAAGATGCATATTCAGAGCCACCTGATGACGCATTCATCTGGGTCAAGACCCGCAACCTGCCAGACAGACCACAGTACTTGGAAATCAAGTTCAGCCAGGGAGTTCCTGTGAAAGTAGATGGTAAAAATCTAAAGCCAATTGAATTGATCAAGTACATCAACAAAAAGGCCGGAGCATCAGGCATTGGAATAGTCGATCATATAGAAGATCGAGTGGTTGGAATAAAATCTCGAGAAGTATATGAAACGCCGGCCGCTCTGTGCCTAATTGAGGCGCACAGCGATCTAGAAAAAATGGTTCTCACAAAACACGAATTAAAGTTCAAAGCAATGGTTGATTCCGAATGGTCATGGCTTGCATATTCCGGACTCTGGCAAGATCCTCTGAAAACAGATTTAGATATGTTTATCAATGCGTCCCAAAAAAGAGTTAACGGAACTGTAAAGCTCAAAATGTTCAAAGGAAGTCTTAGAGTTGTTGGGAGAAAATCAGATTATTCATTGTATAGCCATGACTTGGCAACATATGGTTCAGGTTCCACTTTCGACCAGACTCTTGCAAAGGGATTTGTAGAATTGTGGGGACTGCAATCAACAGAAGCTAATAAATTACTAAAAAAGAGGTGAGAGATCAAAGAATGAATTGCCCAGAATGTGATGCAAATTTAAAAATTCCAGATGATGCAAGTGTTGGAGAGATAGTGTCTTGTCCTGATTGCGGGGCAGATTTTGAGATTGCTTCAAAGAACGGCAGCGTGTATGAATTAAAGCATGCTGAAAAAGTAGGCGAAGATTGGGGAGAGTAAATGCCCAAGTTACGTGTCGTGTTCGATAGAATAAGGCTAGAGGAAAAAATGCTGGAACAAAAAGCAATCGAGCTTGGACACGATACAAAGATGATAGATGCAAAGATAACAAACATAAGTACAGAAAGCAAAAAAAGCGATTTTGATTTTGGTGACGTGGTGCTTGAAAGATGCGTCAGTTATTTCCGTGGCCTGCATTTTACAGCATGTCTTGAGTTTCTTGATGTTCCAGTATTGAACAGGTTTGAGGTTGCCAATAATTGTGGAAACAAGATGTTGACATCGCTGCTGCTAAAGAAACACAACGTTCCCACTCCGAAGACTTTCTTTTCATTTTCATCCGAGTCGGCAGTTGAGACACTTGACAAGCAAGGATACCCACTTGTCATAAAGCCAATCATAGGAAGTTGGGGAAGGGGCGTGATGCTGCTAAAGGACAGGGAGACAGTTGATGCAATTTTAGAGGTAAGAGAGATAACCGATGGTCCACTTGATAGAATATTTTATCTGCAAGAGGCAATAAAGAGGCCACCAAGAGACATACGCGTAATTGCTGTAGGAGATCAGGTGATAGCTGCAATGTACAGAACTTCAACTGGTGGGTTTAAGACAAATATTGCTCTTGGCGCAGAGCCCATTCCTTGCGAGATAACCAAAGAACTCGAAGATGTTTGCATGAAAGCATCAAAGGCAGTAGGTGGAGGAATTCTCGGAATTGATGTGATGGAAGATGAGAAAAGAGGACTTGTGGTTCACGAAGTCAACAACACTGTAGAGTTTAAGGGACTGGCAAAAGTTGCAAAACGTGACATCCCAAAAGAAATGATAGAGTATGCAGTTAATTCAGCTGTCAAATAAAATAGAATTTAGAAAATTTTAGAGTTTAAATTATACCATGTTATGCTAAGATCACTTATGAAAATAGGGGTAATAGGTGCATCAGGATATGTTGGTGGAGAGATCCTCAGACTACTTGTTAGTCACCCAAAGGTTGAGATCACGGCAGTAACTTCAAGACAGCATGTTGGAGAATACATCTCTAGGGTTCAACCAAGCCTCAAGGGATTCACTGATCTAACTTTTTCAGAACTAAATTATGACACGTTATCAGACAAGTGCGACTTGGTATTTACTTCGGTACCGCATGGGACGGCAGTTGACATTGTAAAAGAGTTGTATGACAGAGGAATGAAAGTAATTGATCTGAGTGCAGACTATCGATTACACAATGCCCCAGACTATGACAAGTGGTATGGCTGGCAACACCCACATCCAGACTATCTTCCAAAGTCAGTGTTTGGCGTTCCAGAACTTCACAGAGAAGAGATCAAAAAGGCACAGCTGGTATCATGTCCAGGGTGCATGGCAGTCACATCAATTCTTGGATTATATCCACTGGTAAAAAAAGGAATCATAGATACTGAACACATCATAGTAGATTCCAAGATAGGCTCTTCTGGAGCGGGAGCAGGCTCTGAGGCAGGAACCCACCATGCGATGAGGTCAGGTGTTGTCAGGCCATACAAGCCAACAAAGCACCGACATACAGGTGAGATCGAGCAAGAGCTAAGCCAGGCTGCTGGAAAAAAGATCAAGGTATCAATGAGTCCTCATGCAGTAGATATTGTCAGGGGAATTTTGTGTACAAACCACACATTTCTCACAAAACAAGTAACAGAGATTGACATATGGAAGATATACCGTGAGCAGTATCAAAATGAGAGATTCATCAGACTAATTCGCGACAAGAAAGGATTCTACAAGTTTCCTGATCCAAAGTTTGTGGTAGGCTCAAACTTTTGCGATGTGGGATTTGATATCGATGAGGACAATAACAGACTAGTGGTATTATCAGCATCAGATAATCTAATGAAAGGTGCAGCAGGCTCTGCCATACAAAACATGAACGTAATGTCAGGATTCAACGAGATGGAAGGCCTGGCATATTCTCCGCTAACTCCTGTGTGAAAAAATGATTACAATAAAAATAGGTGGAAGCGTGGTAGATGGTCTTCATCCCTCCACAATATCAGACCTGAAAAAAGTATCAGAGCACGAAAAGGTAATTCTTGTCCATGGCGGGGGCAAGGAAGTAACAAGGATTTCAGAAGCTCTTGGCAAGGAACAAAAATTCATAGTCTCGCCTGGAGGCATCAAGAGTAGATATACTGACAAGGAGACTGCAGAAATTTTCACCATGGTAATGTCAGGAAAGATAAACAAGATGATTGTAGGAATGTTGCAGAAAAATGGAATCAATGCAGTAGGCCTTTCAGGCATTGACGGCAAGATAATTCAGGCTGAGAGAAAAAAGAAACTAATTGTCATAAATGAAAAAGGAAGAAAGATGGTAATTGACGGTGGATACACAGGAAAGATACGTGAGGTAAACACCAGCCTCCTCAAGATAATTTTGGACCAAGGATATGTCCCGGTAATCTCGCCTATTGCCACAAGTGAGGAATTTGACTTTCTAAACGTTGACGGCGACAGGGCAGCAGCGTATGTTGCAGGCAAGATGCAGTCAGACAAGATTCTGTTTCTTACCAATGTAGACGGCCTCTTGATGGACGACAAACTAGTAACCAAATTATCGCTTGACCAAGCCAAGGCGATGCTTCCAAAGATAGGATTTGGTATGGAAAAGAAGATACTAGCTGCTACAGAAGCAATAGAGATGGGCGTAAAGCAGGCACTAGTTGCAAGCGGCCAGAGGGAAAACCCAATATCAAGAGCTATCGATAACGACAACTGTACGGTGATAACAAAATGACAGAAGATCAATTCATGGGAAACATTTACCAGAGATTTCCCGTAACAATAGAGCGAGGACTTGGGGTTCGTGTATGGGACACGAACGGAAAAGAGTATCTTGATTGCATGGGAGGATATGGCGTTGCCCTTGTTGGCCACTGCAATCCTCGCGTAGTGAAGGCGCTAAAGGCACAGCTTGACAAAATAATTACTGTTCACAGTTCACTTTACAACAAGACACGAGAAGAGTTTCTTGAAAAACTCGCCAAGATTTCACCCCCGGGTCTTGGCCAGATATATCTTAACAACAGCGGAACAGAAGCAGTAGAGGCTGCAATAAAATTTGCTCGCAAGTTCACAGGCAAAAAGGGAATGATTGCAATGAATGGTTCTTACCACGGCAAGTCGTTTGGCTCACTATCAGTTACATTTAATCCAAAATACCGCAAGTCCTTTGAGCCACTTTTAAGCAACGTGTCCTTCACGCCGTTTGGGGATATCGAGGCGCTAAAATCTGCAATAACTTCTGACACTGCGCTCATCATACTAGAGCCAATCCAAGGAGAAAGCGGAATTCATGTGGCACCAGACGGTTTCTTGCAAGAAGTAAGAAAGACATGCAATGAGAAAGGAATTGTTTTGATATTCGATGAGATCCAAGCAGGCCTTGGAAGAACTGGAAAGATGTGGGCAAGCCAGCACTGGGATACAGCACCTGACATCATGTGTCTTGCAAAGGGAATTGCAGGAGGCGTGCCAATGGGTGCAACTCTTGTAAAACCAGACATTCTTGCATGCATTGGAAAAGGTGAACAGTCGTCAACATTTGGTGGTAACCCTCTTTCATGTGCTGCAGGAATTGCTGCAATTGATGCCTTGACAGAAGATGGTTTGGTTGAAAATGCTGCCAAGATGGGAGAGATTTTCCGTGAAGGACTGGAAAGACTAAAAGAAAAACACAAAATAATTCGCGAAATACGAGGCAAGGGACTAATGATTGGCGTGGAAATGAAGTTTGAAGTAAAAGACATCCTCTTTGATGGAATTGCAAACAATTTGCTGCTGCTTTATTCAGGAAAAAACATACTGAGACTGCTGCCTCCTCTTGTGATTTCAGAGTCTGACATAAACAAAGCTTTAGAAACTCTTGATCTCATACTAACAAAAGAGGTACAAAGAAGAAATGTCTAGAGATGGGATAGACGAAACAATAATTGAGATGCTAAAGAAGGACTCTAGGCAATCTTTTGTAGACATTGGTGAAAAGATTGGTCTCTCCGAATCGGCAGTAAGAAGAAGAGTGAAAAACCTACTAGATGGCGGCACGATAAAAAAATTCACAATAGAGACGGGCGATAGAAACTCAACTAGCGCAATAATTTTGATATCTGTTGATTCTTCAACTGACACTTCAAAGGTTTCAGCGCGACTCTCAAAACTGCAAGGAGTGCATACTGTTTATGAGATAACTGGCCAGTATGATATTGCCACAGTCATAAGAGCACCAAACATTACGGAGATCAATGCATGCATAGATGCACTGCGCAAGGTTCCTGGTGTTTTTGACACAAATACTGTAATCATACTGAGAACCGTATCATAAAACGAAGTTCGGCTCCAAATTTGATTCGTTAACGAAAACCGTTACAAAAGATACAAAACTAGCCGAAACCTGTACGAATATGTTTATATTTATAAAATTCTGACACTAGATCAGCAATGGACGATCCGAATTATTATGCATACAAGTACAACGAGATGGGATCAGATCAAAAAAAGATTCACATCTTGGATAGCACTCTAAGAGAAGGTGAACAGCACCCAGGTGTTACGTTTTCCAACAAGCAGAGAATCCAGATTGCATGGATGCTAGACTATTTTGGCGTTGACCAGATCGAGATTTCACCAGTAGTATCACCAGATCACAAAGAAGCCACCAAGACAATAATCAAGCAGGGACTCAAGGCAGATATCGTAGCTCATGTGCGTGCCCTAAAAGAAGATGTAGATATTGCGATAGAGTGTGATGCCACGTGGATGGCAACCTATCTTGGAATATCTGACATCCACATGAAAGACAAGCTGAGAATAACAAGAGAGGAGGCATTGCGAAGAGCCGTAGAGACTGTCGAGTATGCAAAATCACATGGATTTAAGATGCGATTCACAGTTGAAGATGGCAGCAGAGCAGATCCAGAATTTCTCATCAAAGTTTGCAAAGAGATTTCAGATGCAGGTGTTGACAGAATAAGCATACCTGATACTGTTGGAATAATGCGGCCAAGCGGCATGTACAATCTAGTAAAGACAGTTCGCGACAAAATAAAGACCCCGCTTGATGTGCACTGCCACAATGACATTGGGCTTGCACTATCTAATGCACTTGCAGGATGCGATGCAGGAGCTGATCAGATTCACACTACCATAGATGGCATAGGTGAAAGGACTGGAATACCTGCTCTTGCAGAGACTGCAGTGGCACTCACTTATCTTTACAAGTCTCCAAATAATTTCAGACTGGATATGCTGATGGACCTGTCAAGACTGATTGAGCAGTACACAGAGATTGTCCCGTATGACTCTAAACCAATTGTTGGTGCAACTGCATACAAGCACAAGGCAGGAACCCACCTGGCTGCAATTCTTAGAAACCCAGCAGCCTATGAGCCAATTGAGCCAAAGGTGGTAGGCAACAGGAGAAAAATCGTATTTGGCGAGCTTGCAGGCAAGAACGGTGCCGCATACCTCATGTCCATCCTAGGCCTTGACCAAGACGAGGAGCATGCAAAGAAGGTGGCAGCAGGACTCAAGAATCTAAGGATGGGGGACTTGCTTGAGATACCGCTCGATGACAGGCTTGAAAGAAAGATAATTAATGACACCCAAGTTAAGGTAAAGACAGGTAAGTAATATGAAATGTTTAGAATGTGACGCCGACATCAATCCTCCAAAAGATTCCATGGAGGGAGAGATTGTGACTTGTCCAGACTGTGGTACAAGTTTTGAGTTATCCAAAGGATCCTCAGGCTTTGAGTTAAAACCAGCACAAACTGTTGGTGAGGACTGGGGCCAGTGAGCTCGGGTCTATCGATACTCTACGATACCATCAGGTGGGAAGAAAAAGCTCTGTTTGATGCCGCAAAGAAAAAAGGCATCGATGCAAAGATGGTTGATTGTAAGAGTTTATCCATTAATTTAGACAAGACCGAAGAGAGATACGGCACTGCCATACAGAGGTGTGTTAGTTATTATCGTAGCCTGCATTCCACTGCGGCACTTGAGGGAAAAGGAGTCAATGTGATAAACAGCCTGAACACTAGCATATTTGCTGGAAACAAGCTCTTCACCCACATGCTCTTGGTAAAAAATGGAATTCCAACGCCATTTAGTGCAGTTGCATTCTCCGAGGAGGCTGCACTGGAGGTTTTAGAAAAAAAAGGATATCCGATGGTCCTCAAGCCCACTGTAGGGAGTTGGGGAAGGATGATTGCTTTGTTAAATGACCGCGATTCTGCAGAGGGAATAATGGAGACAAGGGAAGTGATGCATCCGATTTACCAGGTGTATTACTTGGAAGAATTTGTCAACAGGCCACCACGCGACATCAGGGCCATCATGGTAGGTGACCAGGTGGTTGCAGCAATTTACCGCTATTCTGGCGATGGGCAGTGGAAGACAAACATGGCCCTTGGCGGCAAGGCCGAGCCACTAAAGGTAACAAAGGAATTAGAAGATATTTGCATAAAGGCAAAAAATGCAGTGCAAGGGAAGATAGTAGGAGTAGATCTGATGGAAAGTAAGGAAAATGGCCTTGTGGTCCACGAGGTTAACAATACAACGGAATACAAAAATACCGTAAGAGTTACTGGCGTAGATATACCAGCCTTGATGATAGATTACGCAATGCAATCGAGAAAATAAGAATTGGACTCTTCAATTACCATTACACCAAGATTTGCAGTAAAGATGCTAGAGAAGGCTCTAAGACTTTATACGCCGTCGCTTTCTGAAAAACCGCTTGCAGAATTTCTCGCAGACAAGTGCGACGACTTGGGCTTTGAGAATATTCGTATAGATGAGGTAGGGAACCTTGTTGCAACAAAGGGTTCGGGCTCTCCTAAGATACTCCTTTGTGGCCACATGGATACCGTTCCAGGAAAGATCAAGGTAAGAAACGAGGATGGGCACATCTACGGCAGGGGGGCGTCTGATGCAAAGGCGCCATTGATGTCAATGTTGCTTGCAGCCGCATCCGTTCAAAATAACAATGGAACTGTTGTCTTTGCGGCAGTAGTAGATGAGGAAGGAAATGCAACCGGAATCAAGAGTTTAGTCAAGCAAAAATTAGATATTGATTATGCAATTTTTGGCGAACCTAGTAGCATAAAAAATATCACGATTGCATACAAGGGAAGAATTGCCATAAATCTGAAGATAAATGTAGGAGACAGTGCACACGCCAGTGCGCCATGGCTTGCAAAAAATGCAATTGAGGAATCATACATTTTTACTACTGCAATAAAGGAAGCGCTGGAGGCAAACCAGGATGGCAAACCAAAAAGCATGATTTTAACTGTAGCTCTCACCGAGATAAAGGGAGGTACAAGTCACAACGTAACAGCAGTAGAGTGTGATGCAATCATGGACATTAGGATTCCAGTTGACATGAACTGTAAAATGGTTGGAGAAAAAATCGCAACAACAGTTCAAGAAGTTGCCAAAAAACAAGGAGTGAATGCGTTTTATTCCATTCTAGATGAGACAGAGCCATTTGAGGCGCCGCATAATTCTCCACTTGTCAGGGCACTGACATTAGGAGTGTTAGATGTCGAAAAGGCAAGGCCGCAGCTTATCAGAAAGACAGGGACCGGCGACATGAATATCATTGGAAACTCTCTGAACATACCAGTTGTAACATACGGGCCGGGTGATCCCCATGCGTCACATACAATTGACGAACGTGTGTCAACCGACGAATATCTAAGAAGCATAGAGGTCTTCAAACAAATGCTGTATCACCTAAAGAGGTTGCATGCCAACCACCCAAGTCCTGACAAAGCATAAAACGAACACCAAAATATACAGCAAAGAAATTTGTGCCATGCTATGGTTTATCGGCCTTGGACTCTTGGGAATTGATGGAACAAGCCAGGACACTATAAAGATTTTAAAAAAAGCTGATCTAGTTTTTTTTGAAAACTTTACAAGCCCGATACCAAAAAGCGACCAGTCCAAAATAAAAAAACTTGTCAAGAGCAGGTTCAGGGCCGCTCCGCGATGGCTCGTAGAGGACGGCAAGGCAATTCTTGCCGAGGCCAAGAAGAAGACAGTAGTCCTTCTTGCATATGGCGACCCTTACATTGCAACCACACACATCGAGCTACGAACGAGAGCAGAGAGTGAAAAGATAAAGACCAAGACCGTGCACGCAGCATCTGCAATCCCATCCCTTGTTGGCGAGTGCGGGCTGCAGTACTATAAGATTGGGCGCCCCGTCACGATAATGAGAGAGCAGAAATCTTGGAGTACGGTATACAGTACCATTTACGAGAACCTTGTAAAGGGCACGCATAGCATTTTGATACTTGAATACAGCAACATTGAAAATTTCTTTTTAGATCCCAAAGATGCAATCTCAAGTCTCTTATTTGCAGAAAGAGAACAGAAAAGAAACGTCATAGACGAATCAACATTTATCATCGTAGCCTCAAGGATTGGCTCGAGAACACAGAGCATGACGGCTGGAAAACTCTCAAGTCTTGCCAAGATGGATTTTGGAAAACCCCCGCATACAGTTATCATTCCAGGAAGGATGCACTTTACAGAGACAGATGCCCTCAAGGTGTTTGCCAAGTGTCTTGACGAACCATTTGACAATTCATCGAAGATCCAAAAGATATCAGACCAGATGATTACAAAGTATGTCCCAAAGGCAAGAAGGGCATTAGACGAGGTTATCAAGATGTTTGGGAATGACAAGAGCATGCAATCTGTCATAGAAAACGCACATCTGTACATCGATGATGCCAAAAAGTTTCAAAGCGAGGGAAAAGATGAGCTTGCAATACTTAGCATCGGATATGCAGAGGGCCTGATTGACGCATTACGCCTCTCCAAGGGAATAGACCCTTGGACATAGATTAATCAAGCGGTAAAGCTTCAGCTCTTGTGATACAGTTGGATGCACTTGACAAGGAGATAATTTCGGCATGCTATGTCTCCTCACTTTCTGGAGAAGATCCAGTAGAGATGATAAGAAAAAAATTGTCTGTCAGTCTTGATTACATCTCAGGTAGACTTGATTTCCTTGTAAAAAATGGCTTGATTGAAAAAGATAGGGCGCTGACTGAGATTGGTAGGGGCTCTATCAGAGTAGTGCTGGCAGGAGGAGTCTTTGATATAATTCATCCCGGTCACATACACACATTGAGAGGCGCAAAGGCACTAGGAAATGTCTTGGTGGTAGTGGTTGCAACAGATGCCACTGCACAAAAGATGAAAAAACGTACACCGCTGCACAACATGGAGTTGCGAAGGGATCTTGTCAGTTCGCTATCAATGGTAGACTATGCATTAGTTGGCCATGAAGGTGACATATTCAAGACTGTGGAGCGCATAAAACCCAATATCGTAGCGCTTGGCTATGACCAGATACATCAGGAAAAGTTCATCATAGACGGATGCAAAGAAATTGGAGTAGATGTATCGATTGCAAGGCTCCAGTCCCCAATACCAGACATCAAGAGCTCAAAGATAGAAAGCGACTATGGGAAATCCATCTACGGCATCTGAGATTTACGTAATGCAATCATTGGGAACTTTTAGGTTTTACATTGACCCGAATCGTGACCTGAGAGCCTGTTGAAAGTTTTGTCATCTTTTTTATGTTATCTTTTGAAACAAGCTCTATTATGGAATCATCATGGTGTGTTCGTTCCAGCAGAATCAGTGCTGCGTCCACGCTGTTGTTAACCCTGGCTGGATAGCACTTGACCCAGCCATAGGTTCGTTTGCCGTCTGAGAATCCTCTTACCATTATTGCAGGATGTGCGTCAAGTGATCGTTTTGCCTCAATGAATTCCTTGTCCTTTAGTTTTACATTGAGCGTTCCAGGAAATGGAATGTAGCCAAGCTTTGACTTGAATTGTTTTGTGTAGCCTTTCATGGACATGTAGTATGCCCCCTCTCCCATCCCAGAGATTATTGTTCCCTTAAACTCTACATATGGCAAAGAGGTCTCAAGACTTGATTTTAAGACTGTGAAAATCTTTGACATCTCGGTATGTCCTTTGGTTGTAATTCTAACAGCTACTCGTGGTCCTGTCCTTAGCCGTTCTATGTAGCCATCAGATTCTAGATCCAAGAGATGTTTTGATGCAGCTTGTTGAGATTTGTGTATGCTTTGTCCAAGAGATGAGGTTGTGATGGGAATGTAATTATATCGCGCACCTTTGGCAAAGAGTTCTGCAAGTGTAAGTATGTGTTGTAGCTTTAGTTCTGGCATTGGTTTTATGCAATACCAAGCTCTGTAAATGTTTTGAGGGTTAGCCCGTCAGTTGATTTTAGGTTTGCTGCCCTGTGCCCTACAACACACTCTATTCCGGCTTGCTTTGCAGAATCAATGAGTCTCTGCGTTATGATTCCGTCAAGTACAAGATACTTTATTCCAGAGCCAGGAGAGAGTTTTGACACTATCTCGCTTACAGGAACCTTGAATAAGCTATTGAGTCCCTCATCCAGCGCTATAGCCTCTAGAGATTCATTTAGATCTGGATATACTTTTTTTACAATGTTTGCGATTGGTTCATCTTTTGGATCCTGGAGTTTTGGTTTAGTAGTCTCTTTTTTCATCTCCTCTGCCGTGTCCTTGAGAATATCTGCAATTTGTTGAGGAGTAATCTCTTCTACCTCTACACCATCTGGTGCGCGATGGACCACATCGATATTTACAAGTGATTTTAATTCTTTTAAGATGAAACCTCCTGCCCTGTCCCCGTCAAGAAACGCCACAACTTTTTGTTTTGATTCGCAAAGTTCCTTTATCGATTCATCAATCCTTGCTCCTTCGATTGCAAGTGCGTTATCAAATCCTGCCCTTAGAAGATTTATCACATCTGCTCTTCCCTCAACTAGAATTACCCAAGGTGCGTCAAAGACTCCCGAACCGCATGCCAGTTTTTCTTTTCCAAATGTAACAAGTTTTCCAGAGGATGTTACTTCTTGGACATCTTTTAGCATCTCGTCTCCTTCGCTAATTGTTTTGGTCGACCATTTCTGAACAATCTGTTTTGCCCTATCAACAATTTCTTTCTTTTTTGCAGAGCGAACATCTTCAATTGCTTCGAGTTTAAAATTCGCCTGGAATGGGCCCACTTTATCTATACTTTCGATTGCAGCTGCAATTAGTGCAGCAGTATTGATATCAGTACTCATAGGAATCAAGGCATCGCCTTTTGTTTGATTAGTCGTGCTCGTAGTGTTGACCTCGATTCTCCCTACTTTCGAAACTTTCTGAAGTTCATTTAGGTTCATCTCTGGACCTAACAGACCTTCTGTTTGGCCAAAAATCGCGCCTATGATATCGGCTTTTTCGACGAGTCCATCTACGTCAAAACTGAGCTTAACGTGATACTTGACAATTCCACTATATGGCAAATCATTATCCTCTTAATTTTTTATCAATTAACATTCTTGAGGGGCAGATATAAGTGCTTATTGTCTAACCCTGTCCTAGAATACAAAGATAGATCCTCGATATGGCGTGTCTTGCCTTTTGTTATTTTGGTCAGTTTTCGTCTAAATGAAAGATCTACAGTCATGCGATGTTCAAGATGTGAGATTGTCCTTTTAGTAAGATATGCTCCTTTTCTGTCGTAATCAAAAAGTACAATCAAATTCTTGTATTTGGGCATCGAGTCTACAAACTTTACAAGACCCTTGAAACTGTGAAACTGGCAGATCCTGCCAGAAAAGCCAAGTTTTTTGAGCGCCTCTTCATCTCTTTTTCCCTCCACTACTACAATGCAGTCCTTTTTTGAATTAAGAGACTTGATGAAATGTTGTATCTCATATATCTCAGACTCGTCAAGATGCATGGTTTCATTTGCAATTAAACATATTAAGCAATTTTCAAAAATTCACACATGGCAGACATCCTGGCAATACAGAATACAGGAAATGAGGGAATTGCCGCATTAGGTAGGCTATTTGAAGAAGACGGCTTTGACATTACAACGGTTCTTGCAAAAAAAGAAAAAATTCCAGCTATAAACCCCCGTGTCATAGTAATACTTGGTGCGTCAGAGAGTGCAAACGACGACCTACCTTATCTAAAGGAGGAGTTGGCACTGATACAAAATGCAGCCAAAAAAGAGATTCCAGTTCTAGGAATTTGCTTGGGGTCACAGCTTATCGCCAAGGCGTTTGGTGCCAAAGTCTACCAAGGCAAGAGAAAAGAGATAGGATTCTACCATGACATCGAGTTTGACAACATCACAAAATCAAGGCTCTTCCAAGGAATGCCAAGTCCTGCCACCGTATTTCACTGGCACGGAGATACATTTGATCTTCCTGAAAATGCCACAAGGCTTGCTCATTCAAAAGACTATCAAAATCAAGCAATAAAGGTTGGAAGCGCAGTAGGCGTACAGTTTCATCTTGAGGTAGACGAGTCCACCATAAAGTCATGGTTTGACAAATCCAAAGAGGAGCCAAGTTTGGCACCATACATCAAGTCCCAAGATATAGTCAAGAGCATCTCCCAAAATATCTATGCCATACAAAACAATATGCAAACATTTTATCAAAATTTCAAGTCAGAGTTTAAGCTTTGACAAAAAGTCCAATGCAGTTTTAAACTCTCTTAAACCATGATACTAAGAAATCTGAGTAGTAGATGAATTGTCACGAAGCGAGAACATGTACTATATCACACTATATTGAAATATGACGAATGGTATCTGCATACCATGCAACGAGCTACAAAGAAACCCAAACAAGCGGTAGACGATCTCACACCAGAGGAGATAGCAGACATTAAACAATATGAAGTTGATAAAGCCAAAGGTAAGACAAAACGAAGTACTTTAGAAGAACTGCTCAAAGAATTACATAGTTAAATTGTGGCTACTCTCGCCAAACAATAAATTTATCAAACAATACAAGTTATTGAGTTTCGATTTACAAAAAAAGGTAGACGCGATACTTGAAGAATTAGTAAAATCTGAAAACCCGACCAAACTAGGCGAATACAAATCAAGTCTAAAAATATATGCCTACAATCTTGATAAGAGTAACAGAATTATCTACACCGTTGATTTCTCCAACAACACAATAGAACTACGCAGAGTTGGTACTCATAAACAAGTGTATGGCAAGGATTAAGCAAAGTCTCATGAATGGTGCAAGATTGGTATCGCGTTCTGCCAAAATAGAAGAAGATGTCAAGCGGACTTCATCATCTAATGCTATCTCCAGTGTGAAGCCGTTATCGTTCAAGAAAACCTAGCTGGTATAGTTTTTTTGCAGAAAGTAAATTTTGATAGTATTTCGTTTCATCCTGACAAAAGTTTAATGCCGTATTAAACTCTCTTAAACTACCAAAGTCTAATAACAGTATGAAAAAAGAACATCTCCAATCCATACACCATAAGATGAACCTTATTTTCTCTTAAAATTAACAGGTGAGGCTTTGGAAGATTCAGATTTGATTTTCTTGTATGCCTCTACTCCTGCTATTGCAAATGCACCAATAAAAAGTGCTAGCGGTATGGATAACCACAATGAATGTCTGTAAAATATGAAATCAATAGTTTCCGCACTCAGTATGCAAATACTCTCAGAAACAACCATGACGTAAAGGCTTGTTTTGATTATTTGTTTTGCATAGGGTTGTTTATACAGAGAAGGTATCTTTGTAACTCCTAAAGCAAAGTTTCTAAAACTGGATGTAAGACTTGGAATGAATCTCTTGTCTTTACAATCTAATGCAGAACAGCATCCATCCATTACATTATCCAAATTATATCTTCCAAGAATCGAGGCAAATGTAGAGAATCCAGCAAGACCATAGCCTATTAAAAATCCTAATGAAATACCAGAAACAGATCTGTATCCAAACACAAAGAAAGTTGTATTTTCTCCAATCTCTGCTGAAATGATACAAAGAATCTCAATGGCTAGTGCCGAGACATACATGCTTTTTACATTCAAAAAGAATTTGGCAAATGTAGATGTCTCATATTTTTGTGCGTGAATCTTAATACAGCAACAATCATCTTTAATGCAGAATTTACAGTCTTGTAGAGTTTGTTTACCACATAATTCTGGAATACATTCACAATCAGCACACTTGACGGACAATAGATAATGAATGTAGATTTACCTATTAAAATCATGTTTAGAATTTTTTGACAAAAGTTTAATATAAAGACATCAAGACTCGGTGATCTAGTTATGATATCTCAAACTAGAAGACAGAACAGATCTTATACAAAAAAGGAGTATTTGTCTTGAGCGCAGTTAAGAAAGTTTTTGAACAAACCATATTGACAGATCACAAGGTTATAACAGAAGATCTCTCAAAAGCGGTTTTAAAAAAATATGGAATTAAGGTTCCAGGATATGCACTGGTAAACAGTACAAAAGAGGCAACAAAGGCAGCTAAAAAACTAGGATTTCCCCTTGTCATGAAAGTCGTATCGCCACAAATTCTTCACAAGACAGATGTTGGAGGAGTCAAGGTGGGTTTACAAAATGAGAAGGAGGTAAAGAAGGCCTTCACGGATATGTACTCCAGACTCTCCAAGAAGAAAGGCGTCAAGCTAAAGGGAATCTTGCTTGAGAAGATGGTTCCGCAAGGAGTTGAGCTTATAGTTGGATTGCAAAATGACCACCAGTTCGGTCCTGTCATAATGGTTGGACTAGGTGGAATCTTGACTGAGATATTCAAAGATGTCGCGTTTAGAATGCTTCCAATCAGCATAGACGATGCCAAGTCAATGCTTGCTGAATTGAAAGGCTCCAAGATACTTCGAGGATACAGAGGCAGCAAGCCAATTGATCTTAACATGCTTGCAAGGGCACTTGTCCAGATTGGAAAGATAGGAGTTGACAATGCAGATTATTTTGACAGTGTGGACTTTAACCCAATTGTTGTATATCCAAAATCATATTTTGTTGTAGATGCAAAGATAATTCTAAAAAAAGAGGTTCAAAAGGACGCAATCTCAAAAGCCCAGCCTAACATAGATTTCATGGAGACATTCTTTACTCCACAATCAGTTGCATTGGTTGGAGCTTCTGCCACTCCAGGAAAGATTGGCAACTCTGTGCTTGATAGCATTGCAAAGCATGACTATAAAGGAAAAGTCTATCCAATAAATCCAAAAGCAGAAGAGATTCTTGGAATCAAGTGTTATCCATCTCTTGAGGCCATACAGGATCCAATAGATCTTGTAGTAGTATGTGTGGACCTATCGGTCACCCCGCCAATTCTTGAAACATGTGCAAAGAAGGGAATACACAATGTTGTCATAGTGTCAGGCGGAGGAAAGGAGCTTGGAGGAGAGCGAGCTGCATTTGAAGCTGAAATAAAGCGACTCTCAGAGCAGAACAAGATCAGAATAATTGGTCCAAACTGCATAGGCATGTTCAATGCAGCAAACAGACTTGATTGTGCGTTCCAAGGTCAGGCAAGAATGGTTCGTGCAAAACAAGGCCCAGTAGCGTTGCTATCTCAGAGTGGAACAATGGGAATCAGTTTCCTTGAGACTGCAGATTCTTTTGGATTATCTAAAATGGTAAGTTATGGAAACAGGTCAGATGTAGACGAGGCTGACATGATTTGGTACTTGGCAAATGACCCTCAAACCAAAGTAATTGCACTTTATGTAGAAGGATTTGGCGACGGACGCAAATTCATCGAGACTGCAAAACGTGTGATGCGAGAGAAGAAAAAGCCCATTGTAATATGGAAGAGTGGAAGAACAACACTTGGTGCAAAACAAGCAGCATCGCACACAGGCTCACTTGGAGGATCCAACGCAATAATTATGGATGCCTTCAAGCAGGCTGGAATAATCTCTGTAGATAGTTATCAGGAACTTGCATCTGTTGTCAAGGGACTTGCATGGCAGCCACCGGCCAAAGGTCCAAGGGTTGCCCTAGTGAGCAACGGAGCAGGCCCTATGATTGGAGCAATTGACCAGTTTGAAAAGTTTGGATTGGAGCTTGGCAAGGTCACAGAAGCTACACTAAAAGAGATGAAAGAGCACTACCCTCCAACATATGTAATTGGAAACGGCAATCCTGCTGATGTTACCGGCGGAGCAAATGCTGACGATTATAGATATGCAATTCAAAAGTTCATGGACGATCCTAACATAGACATCATAATGCCGTGGTTTGTGTTCCAAGATGATCCATTAGAGGAGATAATAATTGACTACCTGGGAGAATTTTCAAAGCAAGGAAAAAAGCCATTGCTTGTGGGTGGAAATGGCGGCCCTTACACACAGAAGGTGTCAGCGCTAATTGAGAAACACGATGTTCCAGTATATGATGACATTAGAAACTGGGTGGCGACAGGCGCTGCCCTGTACCAATGGGGAAGACAAAAGCCAGACAAGGTTTAATTTCCTCTAGTTCAGAGAGTCTCAACATGTCTCTTGTTGTTGTTTCAAAATTAGATGGAATTTGTACTGTCAAGATAAACAGGCCGGATAAGCTCAACGCCATGAACATGGATGTTGCAAATGATATAATCAAGGTATTCAAAGAAATAGAGACAGACGATTCAGTAAAGGTGGTAATTCTTACAGGCGAGGGAGACAAGGCATTCTCTGCAGGTGCAGATATTGCATACATGTCAACTATTACGCCAATTGAGGCCGAGGCATATGCCAAGATTGGCCATCTCCTGACTTTTACCGTAGAAAATTGCAGCAGGCCAACAATTGCGGCAATCAATGGATTTGCACTTGGCGGCGGCTGCGAACTTACACTTGCATGCGACATGAGGATAGCTGCAGATACTGCAAAGATTGGTCAGCCTGAGGTGACAATTGGAGTCTGTCCTGGATGGGGCGGCACGCAAAGACTGCAGAGAATTATCGGAATATCGCAGGCAAAGGATTTGATCTATACTGGAAGAATGGTAAAGTCAGATGAGGCAAAAGAGATGGGACTGGTAAACAAGGTTGTTGAGCTTGCAAAATTAATGGAAGAGACCACAAACGTTGCCAAGATGATTGCACAAAACTCCCCTATGGCAGTTAGAATGTCAAAGGTTGCAATAAACAAGGGTAGAAATTCAGATATCGATACTGGCCTTGCACTTGAGCTTTACACGTGGGGACTGTGCTTTACACACCCAGACAGAGCAGAAAGAATGACTGCCTTTGTAAACAAGTCAAAGAAATAGCGAAACTGCCTTTCTTGTCATTTCATTCCTAATATGCCCGGTATGAAAAGATTATTATAATTTAGGCGACAAGTCTGAGTTATGAGTAATACACAGACAACAAAGCTTGTCACAATCACACCAAAAGCTGCAGAAAAGGTAACTGCTTTCATGAAAGAGGAAGCAGAAAAGCCGGAATTTCTGAGAGTTTATGTACAGGGTGGCGGATGCTCTGGATTGTCATACGGAATGGGCTTTGAAAAACAGGCCGAGGAAGATGATCTACTAATCGAAGAGAATGGTGTAAAGATGATCGTTGACAGCTATAGTGCCGAATATCTCAAAGGCGCAAATATTGACTACATAGAGAGCCTAATGGGCGCTGGATTTAAGATAAACAATCCAAATGTGACCAAGTCATGCTCTTGCGGTCACTCGTTTAGTACCTCTTAAATTCAGATCTTTTAATTTTTATTTTTTGAAAATCTACTGGAAGGTATCTTTCATACCACAATTAGGGTCATGGTAGTAAGTACGTGAGGCACTTTGCGTATGTATCTTGTAACAATCTGTTCCAAAATCATTGAATCACTAGATTCTATTTCTATAATTACATCATAAAGGCCAAGAACTCCTGTGACATTTTTTATTCCTTTTATCTCATCGAGTTTTCGGATTACCTGTGATTCTTTTCCAGTTTCGCAATGAATAGCTATAAACGCCTTGGTCATTGTATCATCTGAAAATAAAGTTTGTTTACGGCCAGAGGCCTCTTGCGTCGTATGCCTCTAAGACTCGTCCTACGGCAAGTACCATACTTGCTTTTCTCATATCTACATTGTGCTTCTTGGATAAGGCAAGCGTGTCATGGAATCCTTTGACAATGTGGTGTTCCATCTTTCCTGCTACCTCGTCAAATGACCAGTAGTATCTCTGCAAGTTCTGTACCCATTCCAAGTATGAAATGCATACGCCTCCAGAGTTTGCCAGTATATCTGGAATTACAGTTATCTTGTTCTTGAATAAAATCTCATCAGCCTCTGGGGTTGTCGGTCCATTTGCAGCCTCTGCAACCACCTTACAATCAACATTTTTTGCAATCTGTGGGGTTATCTGATTTTCAAGAGCCGCTGGCACCAATACATCACATGGGGTAGTGAGAAGTTGTTCTGTTGAGATCTTTTTGCTTCCAGGATATCCTACTACACTTCCAGTCTTGTTTTTGTACTCTAATACTTTCTTAGAATCCAGTCCTTTTGTGTTTATTATAGAACCCCTAGAGTCACTGACCGCAATTATTTTTGCGCCCATTTTTTCTATGTACTCTGCAGCATATGTTGCCGCATTGCCATATCCTTGCACTACTACCTTTGCACCTTTTAGTCTCAATCCCAGTTTCTTGGCCGCTTCTCTTACACAGTACGAGACACCAAGACCTGTTGCAACATTTCTTGCCTGAGAGCCGCCTATAGAAAGCGGTTTGCCTGTAATTACACCAGGCTCTCCTTGTCCGTGCATAATGCTATAGACATCCATTATCTGTGCCATCTCTTTTCCTGTGGTGTAAACATCAGGAGCTGGCACATCTTTGCCAGGTCCTATTATTTCAGAGATGGCATATGCATATCGCCGCGTCAGCCTCTCCTTTTCTCCAGCAGAGAGCCTTTTAGGATCACAGATGATTCCGCCCTTTCCACCTCCAAAAGGAACATTAACTATTGAACACTTCCAAGTCATCCACATTGATAGTGCTTTTACTTCTTCTATTGTTACATCGGGGTGATATCTTATCCCACCTTTGAAGGGTCCCCTAAAATCATTATGCTGAGATCGAAATCCCGTGAAAACTTTGATTCTTCCATCATCCATTTTTATCGGAAGAGAAACAATCAAGACTTTTTTTGGCGATGCAAGCATCTCGTGGACGCCTGGATCAAGTTTTAAAATCTTTGCAGCAGATGCAAGTTGTTTTAGTGCATTCTGCCATGGATCTATCTTGTTCAAACTTACCGATTGTCTCCTAGATATTGTATTTAAATTTGTTGAGAACAGATCGCGTCTTACTTGGTAGATTGTTCAGATCCTTTACCGGTATTAGGCCCTCCAAGTTTGGACGAGATTAGACTTTTCAGATCGTCATCTGTCTTGTCTTTAGGATCTATTCCGAGAGTTTTTGCCATAACCTCAAGTTTTTGCCTCTCAGAGGTTGCTGGGCCTTGTATTGGCATGCTAAAATTGCCCTTGGCCTTTTGAATCTCATCTTGAAAAGTGTTTTTTGTTTTGTTGAATTGGCCCATAATTTTTCCTATCTTTTTTGACGCTTCTGGCAAGCGTTTTGTTCCAAATAACAACACTAGCGCCACAAATGCTATCATTATCCAATCATTACCCATTATGAAAAGGGAGAAATCTGTCACACAGTGATTTAGTCCCTTTCCAAAATTAAAGCTTTAGACTACTTGTAAGCGGCAACCATTACTGCCCCGCCCATCATTCCAGTGTCAAATTCAACTCTTGTAAACTTTTCAAGAAGTAGCAATTTGAGTTTTTTATTTTGTGGCCACAGTTGGTACGTGCCATAAAGTGCCGCAAATTTTAATCCCAGTTTTCCACCTGCAGCAATGGCAAGAATAGGCAGAAAAGCACGCAAGTAAAATGAAACGCCTGCCCTAATCAGCAGATTGTCTGGCTTGCCAAGATCAACAATAACAAAACGTCCTCCCTTTTTTAAGACACGATGTATTTCAGATATTGCCGTCCGAAGACTTATTGCATCACGTAGTGAGTATCCACAAATTACTGCGTCAAAATTCTCTTCTCTGAATGGCATGTGTTCAAACACGCCACAAGTCAGAGTTGGAGTTTTTTCAAACAGCCTACTTGTGTTCTTTAACATAGGCCTTAGAGGGTCGTACAATGTGACTTGGAGATCATCTTTACAAATTTTCATGGCAGTCTTTGACATGTTGCCAAATCCAGATCCTGCATCAAGAACCCTGTCACCCCTGTTCACTCTACCACGGATTCCACGCTCCCTAAATTCCAAGTCCTTTCCAAGAGAGATGAACGAGTTTACCTTGTCATAGACTGGAATTATTTGTTCCAGAACATCTAGTACTTGCCCCCAACTGCTTCCAAGACCCACACAAACCCAGAGTGTGGCGCATATTATATGTCAATCAGGAATTTATTTCAGAGACAACAGAGGTCACTCCCTCTTGATATGACGGGTATGCGAGGTTGCATATTTTAGATATTTTGGAGTTTGATGCCTTGATTGATGTTGTAAGTAAGGTCACAAAGTCTGAGCCCAGAGCGGTTTTTGCAAGAAACGCCGGAACTGTTCCAGGTGTTTTTACACCCAGTTTAGAACACACAAAACTTACAAACTCTGAGAACATGACAGGATTGGAATCGGTTACGACAAATGATTGGTTTACCTGATTTTTCTCTGCAATTGACATTAATGCAGATGCAACATCGTCCACGTGAACAAAGCTTCGATAATATTTCCCAGAGCCTGGAATTTTAAATGAGCCTCTCTTGAGTCTTTCAATCAACATTGACTTGAACCAACCGCCGTTGCCATACACGTCTCCAAGATACACAACGCTAAACGGAATTCCATTTTGCTTGCAATTGTCTTCAAGATATTTTTGTGCTTCTAGCCTAATCTTGGCATAGTCCGTATTTGGATTTGTATTTGTATTCTCATCTATTGTGTTTTCTTTCTGGTCCCCAAAAGCACCAAGACCTGAGACATACACAAAGAACTTGGTCTTGTCCTTTATCTTGCGGAACAGGTTAACTGTCCCGTCATAGTTCACCTTTCTCTGTAGTTTCTTGTCTTTCTCGCCAGGCCATACAGCCGCAAGATGGTACACGATATCATATTGGTCACCTATAAAGTCAAAGTCAGGATAAGTGAGATCTCCTGTAACTACCTTAACACGTGAGTTTGTGGTTTTCCCTGTACGTACAAGAGCAGTTACCTCATCTCCCCTTCCAGTAAGCTTGTCAACCAGTTTTGTTCCTATAAACCCAGTAGCTCCTGTTACAAGTACTGCCAACAGCTCAAGCTAGAATTTTCTTGCTTAAATGTTTGACTTGGCATGTAATTCCACATGTAACTAAAAATTAAATCATACAGATGTCTTCGTGACATAGTGCATTCGTGTCCCAAATGTAAATCCAAGTTAGAGATCCAGAGAACATTTAATCAAAAAATTCTATTTGGCTGCCCACATTGCAAGATTGAAGACGTAATAGACTACAAGAAGAATTTGGATGAGGCATATCTTGATTTTTTGCTAAAATTCGACACAGGCCAAACCCCAACCAAGAAAGAATCTCAGAATGCACTAGAGAAAGAAGGTCTGCTTCAAAGTGAAGACGAGATCAGAAAGATGATAGGAGATTCAAAAATTGACGAGCTAACTAGATCAGTTTTATTCTCAAAAAAACATTACGTATCGCATTTCAAATCAATTGTAGAGCCAGACCCAGAGATGGGCTCTACCGTTGATGACTCTGGATTAGACGAGAGAATCATAGAGGTGTTAAAGACAAAAGGAATTGTAAAATTTTACAAATTTCAAGAAGATGCCATTCATGACATTGTACTTGGAAAAAATGTCATAATAACTGCGCCAACAGCATCTGGCAAGACAGAGGCCTTTGTCATACCAATAATGCAAAAGATAGTTGATTCAAAGGCGCCAAGGCATAGCGTTCATGCCCTCTTTGTCTATCCAACAAAGTCTCTGTCACGTGATCAGTATCCAAAGATAAAGGAGATTGCAGACAAGCTCAATCTAGGAATTGCCGTTTTTGATGGTGACACAAAGGAGAATGAAAGAAAAGAGATCTTGGATGCTCCCCCTGAGATAATAATAACAAACTTTGATGTATTACACTATCATCTCTGGCATAGGACAAAGTTTGCCGCATTGCTAAATACAGTAAAGTTTTTGGCAGTAGATGAGGCTCATGTGTATTCCGGAATTTTTGGCTCCAATGTTCATTATATCATCAAGAGGTTAAGGAGAGTTTGTCCCAAGATACAGTTTGTAGCATCTTCTGCTACACTTGAAAACGCTCTCTTGTTTTGTCAAAACTTGTTTGGAGTCAACATGAGACAGGTTACAGGATCTGGAAAGAAAGGAAGAACAGAGTTTTGCATGCTTTTTCCATCTCTCATTACCCAACGTGCCTTGATGATTGACATACTGAAGAAGCTTACGTCAAAAAAGCGCAAGACTCTAGTTTTCAGCAATTCTCACCTAAATTCCGAACTTTTGGCCCTGCAGGCAGGACGACAAAAAATAGACATCAAGGTGCACAGGGCAGGCCTCATGGCAAACTATAGACGTTCGATTGAAAACATGTTCAAAAACGATAAATTGTTAGCAGTGTCTGCAACTCCAACTCTTGAGCTTGGAATCGACGTTGGAAATGTCGATGGTGTGATATCGTCTACCATTCCAGTAAATCGTCTGGTTCAAAGAATTGGAAGAGCTGCAAGAAAAGGCCAGGATGGTTTTGCATTCTTGGTGCTTGGAAATGATCCAATATCACAATATTACAAAAATCATCCAAGTGACTACTTTGAGGATACGGAAAAAATTTACATAGACCCAAAAAATCCATTTGTTGAGGAATTTCAAGTACTTGCAATGGCCTGTGACAAACCTATTGCAAAACACGAGTTATCAGAACACCGGGATGTAATTCAGAAACACTTGGATGTCGGGAATCTGGTACTTGTTGAAAATAGATATGTGCCAAACTTTGATCAAATCAAGAGCCTTCTAGAAGACTATAGCATAAGGGGAATTGGCAAGTCAATTGATATTTTCTTAAACGGCAAAAAAGTAGGGGATAGAATTCTTCCCATTGCACTTGAAGAACTTCATCCATCAGCTGTCTATTTTCTTGCCGGAAGAAGATACCGTGTCAAGAAGCTTGGATACCCCCAAAACATGTCTGTAAAATTAGAATATCTTCCAAAAAATTATCCATATTATACAAGGGCACTTACAGAAGAATGGCCAACCATTGAGACAATTTTTGAGAAAAGACATGCAAATGGTATTGAGGTGGCATTTTGTAAGCTACACATACAAAAACGCGTGTACGGCTATGCCAATATCGAGCTTGGCCAAGAGGTAACACAGGGTCAAAAAGTCATTCTTGAAAAACCATTAGACTATGATTTTGTCACAAAAGGAATCGTCTTCAAGGCTCCAAGGCCTCTAATTGAGATAGGCAAGTCTGAAAATGAGGAATATACAGAGGCAAGTGGATATCATGCAACAGAGCACATAGTCATAGAAGGCAGCAACATGATTACAGGTGGGGTATCGCAAGACTTGGGCGGAATCTCGCTTGGCACATCAGGGCTAATTTTTGTATACGATTCTGCAATTGGCGGAAACGGCGCAAGCAAGGCCTTGTATGACAGGCTTGAAAAGGCATTTGAACGTAGTTTGCGTATAGTAAAAGAATGTCCATGCAAAAATGAAGCAGGGTGTCCGCGCTGTACCTTTTCCTACAGGTGTGGCAATAACAATGAATATCTACACAAGGCGGCATCTACCGAGATTCTCCAAAGAATCATGGACTATGAGGCAACGAAAGTTTCAGAGCCAGTAGAAGGAGACAGGCCTCTAGTTTAGAATTAGAAAATCTTGTGTCTTTTCCAAGGTACCATCAAAATAATAGAAAATATTAATACGATTTTATAATGCTAACTATGGAAAAGGTTGCAATTGTCACTGGTAGTTCAAGCGGCATAGGCTTTGAGACTGCACTTGCTCTGGCAAGAAATGGTTATCACACATATGCGACAATGCGTGATACAAGGAAAGGTAGCACGATACTTGAGGTGGCAAAAAAAGAGAATCTGAAGGTAGAGGTTTTAGAACTCGATGTAGATAAGGAAGAGACAATTAAAAATTCCATAAACAAGATAGTTCTTGAGAAAAAAAGGATAGATGTGCTTGTAAATAATGCAGGATACTTTCTAGTTGGTTGCCTTGAAGATCTGTCAATAAAAGACATAAAGGCACAGTTTGAGACCAATTTCTTTGGCGTCATAAGAACAATCCAAGAGGTCTTGCCAACAATGCGCATGCAAAAGTCAGGAATCATAGTAAACGTGAGTTCAGTTGCTGGAAGAATTGGATTTCCTGTAACGCCTGCATATATCAGTTCAAAATTTGCACTCGAAGGCCTCAGTGAATCCATGAGATACGAACTTGCGCCATTTAACATCAAGACCATAATAATCGAACCCGGTGTTATCAAGACCAACCTTTTTGTGTCACTGAAAAAGTCTACAAAACCAGATTCTATTTACAAAGATATCACCGAAAAAGTGATGAAGGGTTTAACCATGATGTCTGAGATGGGAACTCCTGCCCAAGAGGTGGCAAGAACCATAATTAATGCGGTAAACTCTGAGAACCCACTACCTAGGTATCCAGTAGGCAATGACGCCATAATGTTTCTTGAGGCCAAGAAGAGCAAGACAGATATTGAGTTTGAAAATTATATAAAAAAGGAACTTTTTAGCTAGATCTTTTCTACATATAAAATATTTTTAATACTACATATATAAT
>JBOGRA010000011.1:0-26725 GCA_050749325.1 Nitrosotalea sp.
ATCAATTACATGTCTAGGGGTAAAGTACTGCCCCTTTGCTCCTTTTGCAACTTGAGTCACCAGATATTCAAAAGCCTCATCAATTACATACAGATTAGAATTGAATAATTTAATATCTTGAAGAAAAGATACGCATGTGGTCAGATGAGTAGGTGTTAATTCTATTTTCTCTAAATCGCCAAAAACACCTTTCCATTTTTGTTTCGCTTCATTGAATAGATTATTAATTTTCTCATAAACCTCACTTGCCTTTTCGCCATAGATTCTAAAATTAATCTTGCCGTTTCTTGCACGTATGTTTGTGGCTGCCCACTCATCATACAATTTTGCATAAATTAATTTGAATACTTCTTCAAATGAATCAACACCTGAATTTGCCAATACCAAATCTTCAAGACTTTCTATTATCTGTCTAAGGGATTTTTTTTCGGTAAGTAGTTTATTTTCCGTAGTTAGTTTATCAATAGTCCAAGGTTCGGATATTACTTGTTCAAGTGTCTGATCGGCTGTAGGTATGTCTGAAATACTAATGAAATTATTGGGCTTTTCACGATGCCATACTTCCATTTGATTCCCATTTAACCAAACTCCTATTGGACTTCCTTCTGCATTACAATAAGATTTTAATTGTTCCTCACCATCCTTCCGTTTTGCTTTTTTTACTTCTACGATGATATATGGCTCGTCACTCTCTTTATGAAAAACTACGATGTCTGCACGTTTTTCAAAAACTGTTGAACCAAAATAGACACTTTTTTCTACTGCTAATCTTTCTTTTGGATAACCGTAGTGTGTTTCTAGTCTTTTCGCAAATAATTGTCTAACTATTTCCTCTGGTTTTAATGGTCTATCTACATCAGAAACAAAACATTTGACGTATGGTTTTCCTTTCTTTTCAAAAACTGCTTTTTCTAATTGCTTAATTTCATTTTCGTCAAATATACTTAGACCATGACCCGTACGTTCTGATGTGATTATATCAAAAATAGTAGAATCTTGTGTTGGGCGGGGGATTGGTTTAAGCTGTTTTGTCATTTTTTACCTTCTCCCTTTTTGAACTTCTGTTTAGGTTTATTCCAATAAGGACTCTTACATTTTGGACAGATTACTGGTTCAACTGCAATATCTCTTGGTGCCCACTCATGCCCACATCTTAGGCATTTGAATCCGTCTATCTTTATTCTATAAATTTCCAATCTACCTATTAGCTGTATTATACACATATTCTATTAAACATTGTGTAATCCACAATGTTTATATGATCTATACACTATACCTAAAGATAACATGATGAAACAAGAAAACGCAAGAAACGAAAAAGGAATACAAATCCTCTCAGAAGGCAACCACATTCAAAAACTTGGTAAGAATCATTATCGAGTAGATTCACAAACACAAAACAAATCATACAACATCAAAAAACTCCAAGATGCTGATGTATGGACTTGCGACTGTGCTGACTTCATGTATAGACTAGTCAGAAAAGACGACAAACGATGCAAGCACATCATATCAGTACAAATGCTACAAAACACAGTAATCCAAGAAAAGAAAATCGAAACGGCACAAACATCCAAGGTCTGTCCAAAATGCTTTACTACTGAAATAGTAAAGGATGGCTATAGGACAGTCAAGAATGAGATCAAGCGACAGAGATACAGGTGTAAACAATGCAAATGCAAATTCACGTTAAACGATAGCGGATTTGCAAGCATGAGGTTTGATCCACAGATAGTGACAGAATCAATGAACCTGTTCATGTCTGGCATGTCATATCGAAACATTGCAAGACACATCAAGTCAGTCCATGACCTGTCAATAAGCCATGTTACAATACTTGACTGGATGAAAAAGTACATGGAAACAATCAAGGCATACGTAGACTCTCTCATACCAGAACTAGGAGATGTTTGGTCACTAGATGAGATGATGATAAACGTCAAAGACACCAAACAAACAGGCAAGGGATTCTATGATTGGCTTTGGACTATCATTGACCCAAAGACAAGGTTTGTCATTGCAACCGAAGTTTCAAAGAGGCGTGAAATAGTAGATGCAAGAAGCATTGTTGCTAAAGGAAAACAGGTATCACGACCAAACTTTGTGATTACTGATTCCTTGAACTCATACCAACAGGCAATAAGAAAAGAACTTGATTCAAGAAAGACAGCACATATTAAGACAAAATCGTTGGAAGATGGCTTTGCAAACAGACCAATAGAGAGATACCACAATGAGATAAGGGAGAAACTAAAGACAAGGCGTGGATTGGGAAATGACGAATCCACACAGAGATTCGCAGATTCGTACAGAATCTATCATAACTATGTAAGACCACATGAAGGACTAGACAATGTCACGCCAGCCGAAGCAAGTGGAATTGACCTTGAACTAGGACATGACAAGATCAAGGATCTGATAACCAAAAGCGTAGAATCCAAAGGCAATTTTGCGATTCAACTAGGAAAAAGAATCGATAAAGTCACCATAGTAAACGAGAAAGATTCCATCAAAGTGACCTGCAAAGGATGGATGGAAAAGCATACTTGGAGAGAGATTAATGACATCCTAAAACTGAGTGGTTTCAGTTGGCTATCCAACGGCAAAGACAGTTGTTGGATAAAGCCAATTTCCTAATTTTTTTCCATAAATGTTTATTAGTTATTTTGTAGTAGTGTATATGCCGAGAGTTGAATTGGCGATGGATACGTTGAAAATCCTTCTGAGGAAGGGTTCGTGTCGGTCGGTTTGGTGCAAACTAAACTACGTCAAACTCTTGGGCATTTATTTATTAAATTTCTAATGCATTAATTTTTTATTTAATTCCAACACCATGATAATTGGCACGTGATTCGAGATAACAACCCCAGTGTTTTGATTTAATAGTCATATCATGATCCATATTGCGTTTTAGTTTCTCAAACTCGTCTTCTGTAATGATCTCCTTACAAAATTTGCAAATTCTTTCCTTCATTATGGATAATACTGATTTGATCTTTTTATGTGTGATCATCACCCTCCTAACTTAACACTCAACTTTTCAAATCAGAAAATCACCCGTTTCTTAACAGTCAATTTCAAAAGTCAGTTTCACCCTTTAACTTACCAGTGTCAAGAAATTATGCGATCACCCACTAACGTAACAGAACCTCAATGTATATAACTCGATTAACCTAATCAAGTCCATGATCTGGCCCGGAATGGGGGATCCGTCGAAACGAAGGAAAACCCTCAGGTATCTTGCAATTACGGCTGCTATAGGAATCGGAGTAGCGTTAATCAATACCTTAGTAGTACAAAAAATAGTTAGGGCCGATGATCCTCTTTACCAGTGCATAAACGGTCGCGATATAAACTATCAAATATCTGCCACTTTTGAGATTTACATAGACGGAGTAAAACAACCCATACCTGCCAACATTGGAATTACAACAAACTGTCAACGGTCGATATACACCCTATCAGATGACGGGGTAATTCATGCGGCATGGACAAAGAAATATCCATTTGAGGTGGGTCATTTCTTATGGCTAGCTGGGTTTGATTTGCGTGCCATGGACGATAAGAAGTCCAAGATCTATGTCAATGGAGTAGAGTCACCTGATTTCATACAAACCGCTTTACAGGATGGTGCTCACTACAAGGCTGAATTTGTCTCAAAGAATAGCGAGGCCCCCCCAAGCTTTACTCCACCAAGTTAGAATAACCAAATATCTTACGATAACTAGCGTTAATTAAAAAGAAGGAAAAAGGATGGAGTTCTACCAGTATTTACCGTTGTCTGGTATCAGACCAATACCTTCTCTCTCAAAGTGTTTATTGAGTTCGGCGACCCATCTTTCTCTGACAGCGCCTTCACCCATTCCGTGTACTCTGAGCCAGAAAGCAATAGCACCGAGTAGGAATACTGCGAACATCATAGTCGCAAATATGTAGGTCATGACATCGTAAAAGAGCGGGTCGTAGTTTGGACCTACTTGACCGGCAAAGTTAGACAGCATGCCTACGAGCATGAATATCGTGCTCATCATCATTATTCAAAACAATTTATGTACGATATATACATTTCTGTGGCATTTGATAAGTGGATCCAGTAATAAACGATAAAATAAGAAAAAGAGAAGAAGATCTATTGTTTTCGTGATTTTTCCACTTGCTTTGCTTTTACGACAAAGGCAATGAAGATTGCACCAAATATTGCGCCAGAGATAAGTATTGCTCCAACGGTACCTGAAGGATCAAGGTATGGTGTACCAGAACCAGCATGTGGATTTGCCTGTACATCAGCTATTCTTGATCGCGCTAGCTTCAACTGCTCTTCTAGAGTACTACCAGTGCCACCTCCTCCTACGCCTTGATATTGTGCCGCAGCAAGTGGAGCAAATGATGATACTACGAAGAGAGTGAGCAGTGCAGCTCCAATAATTATTGGTTTGTTCATTCTATAGCACCTACTCAACGTGAGTTCTGTTTATATTTAACTCTTATGCAATCTGAAACTTTCGATCTGCAAGTAACATTTATGTTTGCTGAAAAAACAAACGCTTCGTGGGTAGACTTCATTCGCACAGACATGGAAAATCTCATTCCATAAGACCCGTTACTCCCAGTCCACCAACTTGGGTAAAGCAATCTCCAAACGAGATAGAAGAACTGGTAGTAAAGTATGCAAAAGAGGGATTCAAGCCGAGCGAGATCGGCGTAAAGTTACGAGATCAGTATGCAATTCCAATTACCAAACATATTGTTAAAAAGTCAATAGTGCAGATTCTGGAACAGAAAGGAGTCAAGCCAGACATGCCAGAAGACCTCAACAACCTTGTTACAAAGGCGTTAGGTCTACAAAAACATCTAAAGGCTCACAAGTCCGATAAGAGAAATGTCAGATCGCTTGAGTTGTTAGAGGCCAAGGTTCACAGATTGTCCTCATACTACAAGAAGATCGACCGTATTCCCAAAACTTGGAAATATAAGGCAGTCATTGCTCAACTTGAGTAATGAGCAAGCTTGATCAAGCATTATCTCATTTTCATGACAAAGTTTCTGATTGTATAAGGTCTGGCAAGAATATTTCCGTAATAACTCACCTAGACTGCGATGGAATTACATCTGGAAGTATTGTAACAAAATCGCTTATCAGATCAGGAGCAAAATGTACTGTCAAAACAGTCAATGAGTTTAGCAAAAATTTGATTGACAAACTCAAAAATGATTCAAGGCAATTTCATATCATAACTGATCTTGGAGGTGGATTTGCAAAAGACTTGGATAATGCACTTGATGATAATTGGATGATTGTTGACCATCATCAGATTCCGCAAGAAGAATTAGATAATGAAAGGGTCATCAACGCTTGGAAATATGACCTAGATGGTGGACTAGACGTATCAGCTGGCGGTATGTCATATCTAGTTTCAAACGCGCTACATAAAGAAAATACTGATTTGGCTTGGATTGCAGTGGTAGCTGCACTAGGAGATAGGCAGGATCAGGGAGAAAAAAAATCCTTTACAGGCATTAATCTTGAAATTGCTGCAACTGCAAAAAAGAATTATCAAGTTGAAATTGATCTTGACTTACTTCTTGTAGGAAGAGAGACAAGACCTCTTCCCGATGCTCTTGCCTTCACTTCACAACCTTTCATAGAAGGTCTTACGTGGAATCGTGATGCATGTCTCTCATTGTTAAATTCATCTGGAATAAAATTAAAGGATGGTGGTAGATGGAGGGTACCAGCAGAGCTTACCGAAGATGAAAAAAGGACACTTTTACAAACTATTTCAAAATTCATTCCAAACAAGAATGCCAGTGATATTATCGATGAGCTTGTCGGTTACACATACACATTGATAGGAGAGGACAGGCGAAGCTTCTTGCGCGATGCAAGAGAATTCTCTACAATGCTAAACTCATGTGGCAGAATACGCAAGGCCGGTGTAGGAATTGCAATATGCATGGGAGATAGAACCAAGATGTTGCAAGAAGGCGAGAGTATTTTGGTAGAATATAGAACATTTTTGAGAACATATATGAACACATTATCAAGTGAGAGATGGAGGATAACAGACAATGGTCTGTACGTACTTGTAAATGGAGAGGGCTTGGTACCAGAAAACATGACTGGAGCTGTATCTTCACTTCTTGGGGGCTCACAAAAAAACACTGGAAAGATAATAATACTTAGAACAAACGGGGAGGAAGGTACTATAAAATTCTCTTCACGGAAATCAACAGGGTGTAAATCGGAAGTAAATTTGGGACTACTCATGAGAGAATGCGCTGCAAGAGTTTCAGGAGTAGGCGGCGGACATAATGCAGCCGCTGGCGCTAGAATTACCAAGGATAAATTAGACGAATTCCTAGATTATCTGCAAGAAAATGTCTCTAGAATGCAAAGTGCAAGTATTTCTAAATAACATCTCCAGAAAAAAGGCAGAAGCTATTCACAAAGCTTTGGAACCTGACAACGTAGACTTCCCAAAAGGTCTGTCCTTTAAAATTGAAAACGACAAAGAAGTACTGATTCTTACATTTGAAGGTAAAGGAAATATACGAACGCTGATCTCTACTATTGATGAAGTTCTTGAACAAACTCAACTTATTCTCAGAGTGACTAGTTAATGCTCGATCCAAAACTCATCCGAGACAGTCCTGACAAGATAAGAGATATGCTCAAAACAAGAAATGTTGATTTTCCGCTTGATGAACTCATAAAATTAGACAAAGAACGAAGAGAACTAATAATAAAAACAGACACTCTAAGAAAAACAAGAAATCAGGTATCAGTTGAGATTTCAAAGAAAAAGAAATCAAATGAAGACGCATCTAGTATTATCGAACAAATGCACTCGATCTCAGAGGAGTTAAAGAGACTAGAAGAGATGCAGATCAAAACTGAAGATTCCTACAAGAAACTTTCTCTAACATTACCTAACTTGATTCATGAATCTGTCCCTACTGGAAAGGATGAAACAGCAAACAAAGAAATAAAGAAATGGGGAAGTATTCCCGCGTTTGATTTCAAGATACAGGATCACATAGACTTGACACAGAATCTTGATCTAGTAGATCTTGAAAGAGCAGCAAAAGTATCTGGTGCGAGATTCTACTACCTGAAAAATCAACTTGTCAAGCTAAACCAATCATTAATCCAGTTCGCACTAGATTTTTTATCTGAAAAAAAATACACTCCTATTCAAACTCCCTACATGATAAACAAAAATTCTATGGAGGGGGCCATAATTGCACATGATTTTGAAGATGTCATTTACAAGGTTGAGGGAGAAGATCTTTACTTGATTGGTACATCAGAACATGCAGTTGCTTCAATGCATGCAGATGAGATAATAGAAGGAAAGATGTTACCTCTCAGATATGCAGCGGTCAGCCCATGTTTTAGAAGAGAAGCTGGAGCTCATGGTAGGGATCAAAAGGGAATATTTCGAGTCCATCAATTTGAAAAAGTAGAACAATTTGTTTTTTCAAGACCTGAAGAATCTTGGAATGAACATGAAAAAATGCTGACAATTGTAGAAGAGTTTTATCAAAAAATCGGATTGCCGTATAGAGTCATGTTGCTTTCAAGTGGTGACATGGGAAAGGTTTCTGCAAAAACATACGATCTAGAGGCATGGATGGCAGGCCAGAATAATTACAGAGAGATAACCTCTTGTTCAAATTGTCTTGATTTTCAGGCAAGAAGGCTCAAGATAAGGTTCCGCGATAAGACAAATGAGCAGCCACAGTATCTACATACACTAAACAGCACTCTTGTTGCAACTACAAGAACAATGGTTGCAATATTAGAAAACTTTCAAACAAAGGATGGACATGTATCCATACCAAAAGCTTTACAGAAATACACTGGAACAAGCACGATCTAAAATGTCGTACAACTAATATCAATGATGGTTTCATTTCAAGCCATAGAAAGCAAAAGTCTTTACACGGTGGTTTGAGAGAACTTGGATCTTGTTTTGGGTACGAAAAGTATTGACATAACTTATATTTTGGCTTCAAAGGTTGGTTTTAGTTGGCACGCCAAAAGACCACAAGAGTCAAAGACAAGTGGAGAGAGAAAAAATGGGTTACAGTTATCGCCCCTTTAGCATTCAATAACGCGCCAATTGCATATATTCCCATAACTGATGATGAAAGTGCTGTTGGTAGAGTTGTTGAAGTTACTTTATTTGATATTGTAAAAGGCGATCCCTCACAACATCAATTCAAGCTTTACTTCCAAATAAACAAAGTAGAAGGAGAGGTTGCAACTTCAATCTTTAAACGATATGAATACGCTAAGGAGTTTCTTAGAAGTCTTGTACGACGCGGCTCTTCTTTGATTAATTTGATCGGAGATGTAAGAACTAAGGATGGATATCTTTTCAGAATCAAGATCATTGCCTTGACTCAGAAAAAGCTTAACACCTCAAGAAAACATGCCCTGAGGTTGATTGCAAAAGATGTAATGGCAAAAACGATACCAGAGATGACAATAGACCAATTTATTCAAGCTACAGCGTTTGGTAAGATAAATTCTGACATAATGGCAGCAGTTAAGAAAGTAATTCATGTGAGACATGTAGGAATCGAAAAGGCAAAACTCATTAGAACTGCAGAAGCCGAAACTGTTCTGTTGCAGGCCAAATAGATTTAATCTTCAACATAAGATATGTATTGCGATGGCAAACCAAGTAGAAATCAGTATTGAGATAATACTCCACGCTACTGAAGATACCAAGAAAATTTTCATACCCATCTTTGATATATTCCAGGTAAAAGAAGAAGAATTTTTGCAAGAGAAAATTATAGGCCATTATGGAAATACAATCCTGCTTTTTAGGATCACGCTTACAAAGAAAAGGGCGGAGAGATTTGTAAAGATGCTAGTTTCTAAAATCTCAAAATTACAGTTAGATGAAGTTCTAGATAACATCGACATGTACTTTGAGAATTCCTCTTTATTTCTAAGAATAGGAAAAGGAGAACTGGTGAGAAAGAATATCAGCTTGCAACAAAATAACGCAATAAAAATTAGGATAAAAGTTCCAATTTACAAAAAAGCTGATATTACAAAAACATATACTGAATTATTGAAAGTCTAGATTACAAAATTTGTCTGTCTTTGAAGCATAGTTTAATAGTATTTGAAGACCAAAGACAAAAGGGAATGAGGTAAAATATTTTGCCGCTCCAGTCTGAGCATATGCTGTGAGGAAGCCGCGACGAACCGACCCAAAAACCTGATCTGCATCGATACGGTTATTTTAAATAGAGTAGATCCTGTTTTTTGGCTGTGAAAACTGATTATGATATAATAGTAGCGGGAGGAGGTTTGGCTGGAATGATAGCTGCACAGTCAGCAGCTTTCTATTCAAATCAAAAATTGTCAATTCTGGTCATAGATAGAAATCAAGAGCCAACTGCAGGTAAAAAAACAATAAACGGTTGGATTTGTGGAGATGCAGTAGGTAAGAACACTGTCGACTACATGACAGAGAGAATAAAGATCAGTTGGGGAAATCCAGAGATTGAACATCCTGTTAAAGGAGTGATGGCTTTTTCACCAGATAGAGAAACTTCCATTCCTTTTGATGGAGATGGCTTCATGTTAAACAGACAACAACTTCCCAAGCGTCAGATTAGTGACTCTAAGAAGATGGGAATCAACATGCAATTTTCTGTAGCACTAAGAAGTCTCACATATGAAAATGGTACTGTTGTAGGAGTAGAAGGAAATAACCTTCTCTCGAATGAACCATTTAAGAAAACTGCAAAGATAGTAATTGATGCCACAGGTGTTACATCGATGCTAAGAAATGGGCTATCCATAAACTCAAAAATTGAAAGAAAGATTGATCGTGATGATTTAGAATCTACGGGAAGACACATAATGAAATTTGAACACGGTATAGACGATAAAACAGATTTTGACCCAGATTATTGCATCATACATTTAGACCAAGACATTGCCCCTGGTGGATATGGCTGGGTCTTTCCCAAGGGCCAAGATAAGGTAAACATAGGATTAGGGGTACAGCAAAAAGAGCTACAGAAAAGGAACCAAAGGTTAGGAAAAAACGAGGATGTTACCAAATTGATAAACGACTATGTTAAGATTAACAAGGCAATAAAGAACCCCAGATTATCTGACGACCCAAGTGATTCAGTAAATGTAACAGGCAATTGGCAGGTCTCAGTAAGAAGACAGAATGATTGCTTGGTTGCAAATGGATACATGTTGGTAGGCGATTCTGCGTGGATGCCAAAACCACTAGATGCTGGAGGCATAGGTCCTGCCATAGTTGCTGCAACAATAATTGGAAAGAATGCTGTTGAGTCAATCGAAGCAGGAGACGTCAGCGAACGAGGATTATGGCAATACAACATAGATTTCATTAATGATTACGGTTACAAAACTGCAGGACTGGAGATCTTCCGAAGATTACTCCAAACTCTTACAAATGAACAGATAAACTATGGAATGAAACACTTTTTGTCAAAGCTAGATGTTGAAGCCATAAGTAAAGGAGAACATCCAGACTTTGGGACAGTCGGAAAACTTGGAATGATGATAAGAGGAGCTTTGAATAAAAAATTGGCTGATGGATTGAGGTTTACTGCACAACAAAACAAGGCTTTGACAGAGCACTATCACAGTTTCCCAAAGACTCCAGATGGTTATGACATATGGCATAAGACATTGCATAGGATCCTAGACGAGTCTTATGCAAGACTTGAAAATCAGATCTAGTGTCGATAAATTAAGACAATTATAAATTAAGGAAAAAATAGCCACTAATTGTGCTAGCAGACCAATTGTATATAGATTGGAATAATTCCTTTGAAGTTTTAGATAAAGCCTATGCCTCAGGTCTGTTTGTTATCATAATAGGTCCAAAGGGAACTGGTAAAACTACACTTGTAAGAGAATTTGCTGCAAGAAAAGGAATGAAGCTTGAATCAATTAACTTTAGTTTAAGGACTCGTGAGAGTCACTTGGTAGGTTCAAAAACTCTAGAGAGCGGAACAGTAGACTTTGAAGAAGGCATACTGGTAAAATCCATGAAAGAAGGTAACATGCTATATCTTGACGAGGTAAACTCTGCTGAAGCAGATGTTTTGCTCAGATTAGATGAAGCATTGGATGATAGAAGACAACTAGTACTCAAAGAAGCCAGTGGAGAGTTAATTGAGGCAGCAAAGGGATGGTTTGTGGTTGCAACTATAAATCCGCTATCACATGTCGGTACCAAAGAACTTCCGCCTCAACTGCTCAGTAGATTTCCAGTAAGGATTAGGCTTGACTACCCACCAGAAGAGGTAGAGTTACAGATAGTAAAAAAATATGTAAAAGGTTCTCATGAAAATGAGATCTCCCAAGGAATTAGGCTTGCAAATACCTTGCGACAAGCAGCCGCAGTTGAAGAGTTGTACTATTCACCCAGTCTGCGCGAAACCATAGCATTTGGTAAGATACTTGATTCTGGCATGAAGCCAAGACAAGCTGCCGATATTGTCTTTGCAAATGTATATGCACAGTGGGGCAATGTTGAATATCAAAAGGTAAATGATATCATAACATCGATGTTTGGAAATTGATGCATTCACTACAACTAAGAAATGATACAATACTTGAAATAGCCACGTTTCTAGTTCGACGATGGTCTGGAAAAGAAAATATTACTTTAAACATAAGAGATCAAAAAGAAATCCAAACAAAGCTGCGGGAAAACAAAGTTATAATTTTTCCATTAGACAAATATCAAGGCATAGATTTTCAAAAATATAGACAGTTCAGAACCGCTCTCTGGTATGAGTCAATGAGGATAAGACATTCAAGTAAAATTCTAAGCAATGACCATGCATTTGGATTTATACTAAATACATTAGAGACAAGAAGGATAGAGACCCTAGGCAGAGATTATTGGCAAGGAATGGATGAAGAAATAATATTCAACTATGGATTTGCGTGGTTGTACAGACCATTACTCAATTCATTGTATGGTCACAATAGAATTGTTGAGGGATTTACACAGTATTTCCTGCTTGGAGACATAAAGGGAGAGGTCTCTCCAAGTGCATTTGAGAAAATTCAGAAGGCAGTAAAGATAGCTAATGAGGCAATAAAAGAAGCAGTAGAGAAAAAATATGGAACCGACTGGCTTGAAAAAAAGGTTTCTGAAATTATCAGGGTCTTGGAAATTGATCCACTTTTTACCATTCCTATAGCTATGCCAAAAATTTCTTCAGGAATTGCCATGTCAGAACAAGAGTTCATGAGGGTATTGAGCAAAATTTCAAAATATAGAGAAAGCGACTTTGGTGAATTAGATCCAGCAAAAATCACAGAAGGAAAACAGATGTTTGATGAGTTCAAGGTCTTACTTGAAGAAACAAAAAAGAATGAAAACAAAGGTCTAACAACCGAGGTGGTAGGCATTAGCATTCCATCTTTGACAAATGTAGACGAAACTAAGATCTATGATACCGATTTGATCAATAATCTAAAAGCTAAATTCAAAGAATGGAAATCAGGTTGGAAAGAACAGCATTTTGATACAGGAGATGAATTTGACCAGGAGACGTACATGGAAGGTCATAAACCATTTATCATAGACAAGAAAATAGCAATCAAGACAAGAATATTCATACTTCTTGACCACTCTTCTAGCATAGCTGAACAAGAAACACAATACAAAAAGGCAACGCTAGCTCTTTGCGAAGTTTTAGACTTTTTAAAAGTACGGTTTTCAGTATATGCGTTTAACACAGAACAAAAACAAGTAATTTGCTGGCTGATAAAACCTGAAAACTTGCAATGGAACAATACAGCAGCAAAGAGGCTTGCACAAATAAAGGCCAATGGCAGTACACCATTAGCTGAAGTTTACAACCTCTTACTTCCTACAATACGTTCAAAAAAACCCGACATCTTTCTTACATTAACCGACGGAGAACCATCAGATCCAGATGCTGTAAGATCAATAATGAGAGATTTCAAGCTCCTAGGCATAAAGATGGTAGCAATAGGAGTTGGTTCTGACACTGAATATTCGATTACAATAGCAAACAACCTGAGAAGGTTGGGCTACGAACGTACTCTTGCGGTGAGTAGGTTAAATGAGATTCCAAAGCGAGTCTTAAACGTACTAGGAACAGACTGACATGAAATGCCTGTCAGTTTCTCAGCCATATGCTGATCTCATAATTCATGGTAAGAAAAATATCGAGTTAAGAACATGGAATACCAAATTCCGAGGTGAATTTCTTATTCATGCCCCCCTTGTGATAAAAACAGAGGTTTGCAAAAAACTAGGAATTGACAAAGAAAATCTCAGGACTGGGGTAATAATAGGCAGAGCAGAACTTTACGATGTCAAGATATACAATACCACAAATGAGATAAAGTCGGATTATAGTAAGCACTTTGCAAGTAAAGAATTTCTTGACCACAAGTATGGGTTTTTATTGAAAAACCCAAAAGAGCTTAGAGTACCAATCCCATACAAAGGAAGTCTGGGATTTTTTGAGGCTAAACTGAATTCCAAAACATGCTACAATGATATCAAATCAGAACTATTTGACGAAGAATACAGATACCAGTGGATTGGAAAACATTAACAGTTGGGATCCAGTTCTAGCTAAATTCTTATGCTGGGGTTTTCTTTCTTGAGTTTTTCCCAGTCTGCAAGAAAATTCTTTAGTCCTATGTCAGTTAGTGGATGTTTTAACATTTTTCCTAATACATCAGGAGGCAAGGTCACTACATCTGCTCCAATTTTTGCTGCTTCTACAACATGCATGGGATGTCTTACACTTGCAACTAGAATCTGTGTGCTGAATTTGTAATTTTGAAACACTTCATGAATTTCTTTAATTAGATGAATTCCGTCCTGTCCATTATCATCCAATCTTCCTATAAATGGACTCACATATTTTGCACCTGCCTTTGCGGACAATATGGCCTGATTTACGGAAAAACAAAGAGTTACATTAACAGGGATTCCCTCAGATGTTAAAATTTTGCATGCCTTGAGTCCTTCTGCAGTTAGTGGACATTTTACAACAACATTTTTGCCATATTTTTGAAGACGTCGTCCTTCCTCTACCATCCCTAAAGCCTCTGTACTAACCACCTCTAGGCTAACATCTCCTTTTACAATTCGGACAATCTCTTCCATTGTTTTTTGCGGATCTCCTCCCTCCTTTGCCAAAAGTGATGGGTTAGTTGTGATTCCATCTACAAGACCCATATCATTGTACATTTTTATCGAAACAAGATTTGCAGTATCAAGGAATATCTTCATTGTTTCTTACTCCTGATATCCTTAACAGCATTAGATATATGAATTGATGTCATGCCATGTTTTTCTAATAATAGCGAGATTTCACTATCTCGAGCGGATTCGCCAAATTGGTCTCTTACACCTATTCGTCTCATGTGTACCGGGTACTTCTCAGAGACAACCTCAGATACGGCAGAGCCAAAGCCTGCCATAATATTGTGCTCTTCACATGTAACAATACCGCCCGTCTCACGTGCTGCTTTTTCCAAAAGATCAGAATCTATTGGTTTTATTGAGAACATATCTATCACTCTGCATGAGATTCCTTCCTGTTTTAACGCATCAGCAGCATCAATAGCCATCTGTACTGTTATCCCACACGCGGCAATGGTGCAATCAGAGCCATCGCGCAATACAATTCCTTTGCCCAGTTGAAATTCTTGTTCTTGTGAATGTATAATTGGCGTTTTTGACCTTGTCATTCTCATATAAAATGGTCCATATAGTTGTGAAATTAGTTGTGTGAGTTTCTCTACGGCAATAGCGTCTGCCGGAATTAGAACCTTAATGTTTGGAATAGCTCGCATTATTGCGATGTCTTCAATTTGTTGATGAGAGCCTCCATCGGCACCCACACTCAGACCACCATGAGAAACAACCATCTTTACATCTAGCCCATTTTTTCCATTTCTTGTAGGATATGCAATTGCGTTTCTTATCTGGTCAACACATCTACCAGGCAGAAAAGCAGCGTAGGTACTAGCAAAAGGAGTTTTACCTTCGTTGGCAAGACCTGCTGCAACGGTTATTAGATTTCCCTCTGCAATGCCCACGTTGAAGAATCTATTTGGAAACTTTTTACCAAATGGTTTTGTTTTAAGCGAATCAGTAGTGTCCGCCCCTACCACTACCACATTTGGATTTTCTTCTCCAATCTTGATCAAAGTTTCGCCGTAAACTGTTCGCATATCTGCAAATTCTGTCATGTAAAGCCAGCCTCCATTGCAATCTGAACAAGTTCTGTTTTCTTCTTTCCCACTTCATGAAGATCTATCCATTTGTTTACAAGTTCTGAGCCGCCAAGACTGTAAGCTTTATTTATCAAAAGTTTTCTTCTTGCATGCATCAAATGCTTTCGGAACTCCGTGATGGTTAAACGCACATCTTTTTGTCCTATTATAGCGCTGCCTCCAACGAATACCCTAGCACCGTCCAAGAAGCATGATTCTATATTTGATAAATCCACTCCTCCATCTGCCTCAATCAAGCCTTGGAAATTCCGTTCTGCAAGGAATTTCGATATTCTTTGAGTTTTTTCGTGAGTTGATTCAATATATTTTTGACCTGACTTTCCAGGAACAACCGACATTATTATCAACTGATCCAAATCAGGAATAAATTTTTCAGACCAAGAAGGTAATTCTGTTCCAGGATTAATTGCCAGACCAAGACCTGTCTCATTTGATCGTAGAATATCATGAATTTCACCAAAGCTTGATTCATCACAAACTTCTGCATGTACCGTGACAATATCGCTACCAGCATTAACATAGTCTCTAACATGCTTTACTGGATTATCTATCATGAGATGAGTGTCAAATGGGATGTGAGTGATTGGTCTTAGTTGTTTTATTTTTTCATGATCAAAGGTTTTGTTAGGAACAAACTGTCCATCCATTACATCAAGATGTATAAAATCAGCTCTGCCATGAGTGGCTCTTTTTACTTCATTTTCGAGGTTGGCCATGTCTCCTGCAATAATAGACGGTGCGATAAGAAACTGGCAATCAAGTTCGAGTTCAATTATCGGGGAGATTTTTGGATTTGGTGCAACACCATGCCATTTTGGATTATCCTCCATGTGTTCAACTGATTTTCCTTTAATAGTTCGTGCTACAATTAGCGATGGCGTACCTCTAGTCTGCAATGCAGAATATACCGCCTTTACAATCTGCTCTATACGATGACCATCTATTTCTATAACATTCCAACCAAAAGATCTCCATTTATCACCCACCTTCCACCTTGCTGCGTTTTTCCACATTTCAGAGATATCATCACCGACTAATTCTTCATCAAGAGGCATTACTCGTTCAGTGTAATCGTCCTGTTGAATGAAATTTCTGTCCAAGAAGACTGTCAAATTGTCAAGCCTAAATTTTGATCCTGCCATGGCTGCCTCCCAAACTTGTCCTTCATCTGATTCTCCATCTCCAATTATAGTGTAAATGTGGTGATTTTTGCCATCTATTCTAGCTGCAAGAGCCATACCAATTGAAAATGATAGTCCCAGACCAAGCGAACCACCACAGAACTCCACTCCCGGACATTTGAAATCTGGATGACCCTGCAGTCTGCTCCCAAATTTTCGTAAAGTTTCCATTTCAGATTTATCAAAGTATCCTGCAACTGCCAAATTGGAAAAAAGTCCAGGAGATGCATGACCTTTTGATAGAACCAACCTATCCCTGTCCTGCCAAAGGGGGTTTTTTGGATCATAGCGAAGAAATTTGTAATACATGCATCCCATAATTTCGGCCATAGAGAATGATCCGCCGGGATGACCAGAACCGGCAGCTGTTGTACCTTTGATGACAAGTTTTCTGGCTTCTCGTACTCTTTTGAGAATATTATAGTAATTTAGGCCCATATCCGTTCTAAAATTTGAATTTCTAGATCGTTCTGCGAACTCAAACTCATGATTTTTAACGCATTCGGAGCCAATAAAAAGTTATTTCACAAAATTTTAATCTGAAGCAAGCCAATTAAAGACATGAACGTCAAGGAACTCCTGCCGATATTGATTTATGATGATAGTTGTTATCATTGCTCCAAGTTTGCAAGTATTGCCAAGTCGCTTGCGGGAAAAAATGTCCTAATTATTGGTCACTACACTGACATCGGTAAAGAAATTAAATCAGAGATCTTTCCAAAGGATTATGATTCAACAGGAATGTTTTGGTTTGTAACAGATAAAATAGCGTATGGAGGAAGGGCGGGAATTTTGCCATTAATTTTCTTCATACTAAAAGGAAAATCTAGAAAAACTCCTTTAAAGGATATTCCTCTGATATACGGAAATGATTGCAAGACTACAAGGACGTTTTTTATGAGAATAAAAACTCTTCTTTCAAATAGCCAGAAGATACCATTAAAGTAACTTTAGAATTAAACATAGAATAGATGGTTGAATTAATATCCTCTACTATTTCGATCAGTAGTGCCAACATTTGGATTCCTGAATCCATGTTTTTCCATCATATGATTAAGAAATCTTATGTCGTCGGCAAATTTTTCACCACATATTGCGCAGTTGGCCATAGATCTGTCAAATAAACAAAGATCTTTTTAGTCTTTGTTACTATATAGATCTCACACATGGTAAGAACTCAAAAGTTACCTAAACTAACTTTTACCATAGATCCTAACGCCAATGGATATGTAGTGGGTTGTAATGAGATACCATATCTCTTCACTGATACAGCTTCGGTGGAAGGGATTGACCAGACTATAAAGACATTGATATCTGATTACGTAGAAAGCTTCCCTGATGACGCTCAAAAGAGAGGTATCGACAAGAATATTGCAATACATATTGTATGGAAAGGCTCTCCCAACTCTGTTGCATTAGAATAAGGGCGCCAGCACTACTGCTTCCCAAGGGCTCTCGCACCTTAGTAACACAGTAGCGACATTGGGTTTGACTTCCGGGTTCGGAATGGGACCGGGTCGGACCCCAACGCTATGGCCGGCTTGTTAGTTTGACTAATAATGTCCTGTATTAATCTTGCTTGATAGAGATATAAATTAAGAATGTCGTGATTAGCCATGACTCATCGAGTTGCAGTTCTTGATAAAGAAGCCTGCCAGCCAAAAAAATGCGGACTTGAGTGTATCAAATATTGTCCCGTAAACAAATCAGGAGCAGACTGCATAATACTAAATCAAGAGAGTGGAAAGGCCCAGATCGATGAGAATATCTGCAATGGATGTGGTATTTGCGTAAAGGTTTGTCCTTTTGATGCAATAACAATTGTCAATCTTGCAGAGGAATTAAAATCTGATAAGATTCATCAATATGGATTAAACTCATTTAGATTATATCGAATTCCTGCCTTAAAGAAAGGTCAGGTAATGGGTTTACTTGGAAGGAATGGGATAGGAAAAAGTACTGTGGTGAGCATCTTGTCTGGAAATCTCAGACCAAATCTTGGGAATCATGCTTCACCTCCAGAATGGGGCGATATTTTGAAACATTTTCATGGTACAGAATTAAAGATGCATTTCGAAAAAATTGCAAATAATGACTTGAAGGCTTCTATAAAACCACAACAAGTATACAATCTTGCAAAGGTTTTTGACGGAACTGCAAAAGAATTGCTTGAAAAATATGATGAGCGAAATAAGGTTCCCGAGCTTGTGCAAGAGCTTGGTTTGCAAAATGCTCTTGATACCAGAGTATCCGATTTGAGCGGGGGGGAATTACAGAGGATCGCAGTAGCGGTAGCAGCTTCAAGAGAGGCAGATTTTTACTTTTTTGATGAGCCTTCTTCTTACAATGATGTTTTTCAGAGAATGGGGGTAGCACGGGTTATACAGAACCTTGCAAAGCTTGAAAAAAGTGTCATGGTAGTTGAACACGACCTGACCTTGCTCGATTATCTCAGCGACTTTATTGAGATTGTTTATGGAGAGCCTGCAGCATATGGAATAGTTGCAAACATGCTTTCAACAAAAGTTGGAATAAACGTCTTCTTGGACGGGTACTTACCCAATGAGAATGTAAGGTTCAGGGATGCAGCGTTTAGATTCGATGCATCCACATCAACGGATGAATTTGTCATGATAGAAAATATTATTGAATATCCAGTCTTAGAGAAGAAATTTTCCAATTTTTCCCTAACAATAGATTCAGGCAGAATTAGAAAGAGCGAAGTACTTGGAATAGTAGGTGCAAATGCGTTAGGAAAAACAACTATGATGAAGATGATAGCTGGTGTTGAAAAAATAGATTCTGGAACGATCGATACCAAAATCAAGATAGCGTACAAGCCACAATATCTTTCAAATGATTATGATGTTGAGGTTGTTTCCTTATTAGAAAGGGCAAACAATGGAGGTATCGACGGAACAACAGAGGAAGAACTTATTGTTCATCCCATGAAAATAAAAAAACTCTACAATAAATCAGTTAAAAATTTGTCAGGTGGTGAACTTCAGAAAGTAGCAATTGCCACATGTTTATTACAAAAGGTTGATCTGTATGCACTTGATGAACCTTCTGCATTTCTTGACGTAGAGGATAGAATTGCAATAGCAAAATTAATTCAGAGATTTGTTAGGTCTTATGGAAAATCAGCAATAATAATTGATCATGACATACAGCTTATGGATTTGATTTCAGATTCTCTTGTAATATTCCATGGTAACCCCGGTAGAGAAGGACATGCCACATCTCCAATGTCAAAAGCTGAAGGAATGAATCAATTTTTGAGATCACTTGATATTACTTATCGAAGAGATGAAACAAGCATGAGACCACGAGTAAACAAATCAGAAAGCAGATTGGACAGAACACAAAAACAATCTGGGCATTTCTATTATAGAAATTGACAAAGATGCTAAAACAAGCAATGGCAAGCATACTGACATCAGAGGAAACTGAAGAGCTATATGGTGCCTTTGACCAGATAGGAAGCACAATAATATTAAGAATTCCAGACACCCTACTTTCCAAAAGAAAGCTAATAGGCGAAATTCTCTTGGAAAAGGTGAAAACTGCCAAATCAGTCTTTTATCAATCATCACCAGTAGAAGGCGATTACCGAATTCGTCAACTAGAATTACTTGCTGGAGAAGATAATACAGAAACAGAATACAAAGAACATGGTTGCAGATTCAAGGTGGATATTGAAAAGACATTTTTTTCACCCAGGCTTTCAACTGAGCGTCTTAGAATAGCAGATTTGGTAATGGATGGTGAAATAATCATCAATATGTTCGGCGGAGTTGGAATGTTTTCCATAGTGGCTGCAAAAAAGAAAAAATGTCATGTTTATAGCGTAGACATAAATCCACATGCGGCAAGACTCTGTTCAGAAAATGTTATTCTTAACAAGTTGAAGGGTACGGTAGAGTCAATAGAAGGAGATATTGTAGACATTATAGAAAAACAGTTAGCTGATAGTGGAGATAGAGTTCTAATGCTACTTCCTGAGAGATCAGATGAATTCTTGGATGTTGCCATAAAGGCATTAAAACAAAAAGGCGTATTGCATTATTATTGTCACATACACTCAGATAAAAAAAATCAGGTTTCAGAAGTAGTTACTAGTCATTTCTCATCAGTTGTAAAGGCCAAATCGGAGATACTTGGTTCAAAAATTGTCAGACCAGTAGGTCCAAGGTTTTACCAGGCAGTAGTAGATGCCATAATATCTAAATGATTATTTTTTATCATCAGTTATAAAAGAAGAGGGCGACGGCCTGGATGTTGCCATATTATACCCTATCCAAGATATTACTCCCAAAATTCCTCCCACCGCCATAAGTACAGAGAGTTGAAGCACTATTGGACTCCATTCTGAAAGCATCAACAAATACGCATATACAAAGAATCCCCCTATTGATAAGATAAAGATCATTATTCCCACAGAACGTCGTTTTGCCATAACGCTAAACACTTTTGCAGAGTTATTTATTTTAATCTAGTATGAGAACTCAATTGTCATTAGATAAGCGTCCTCACCATCTCTGTAGTATGCCTTTAATCTCTGTTTTATTATAAAACCAAGCTTCTCATACAGTTTTATTGCTTCGTTATTACTACATCTCACCTCAAGATACAATTCGTCTGATTTCTTTAGTTTTACACCTTCCATAGACTCTTCAACTAGCGCTCTACCGATTCCCTTTTGCCTATGATCAGGTAAAACTGCAACAGAGACAACATGGCCTTTTTTTACAAACCCAAGTTTTTTGAAATTTGAGAAGCCGTATTCAATTTTACACATTATATATCCAACTAATTTTTTTTCAATCTCAGCCACAAGAAACGCCTCTGGCAATTCAGCAAGCAGGCTTTCATAGAAATAATCAGAATAGTGTTCTGGTAGGGTTTTCAGGTTGATTTCCATTACAGGTATTATATCAGAAGGGTCACATCTCCGAATTATGCAGTTACCAATATCTCTAAGAGCTACTTGCATTATGAGAATACTTGAATTAATTAATTATTTAACTTTAAGCAAATAAAAGGATTAATGTAAATGGGTTATAGAGGTATTAATTGAGCGCGCCAACTATAGATGAAGTCATATCTATTGTTTCTGCTTTTTGTACCATAAAAGGAATAAACCAAACTGCTAGATCTTTAGAAATTGAGATAAATGAAACAATTGTAACAGAAAAATTTAGGGATCTTGCACAAAATATGGAACAGAGAAATCTTATTGCAAGATTAGAGAAAAATTCGAACGGTACGTTTATCACAATATCAAGATTTCAACCGCCGACATCTAGAAAGGCATGGATTCCCCGTATACTGTTTGCTGGAACTATCATGACAGTCATGATAGATGGGTACTATCGTGCAGTAGCTACAAATGTGATTGCAAAAGTTGGAGACCCGTTTGTCATAGCAATTTTTTATACAATATCATTGATGGGAATTCTCGGCATCCATGAATTAGGCCACATCATAGCATCAAAAAAACATAAGCTTAGAATAAGCTGGCCATATTTTATTCCAGGAATTCCAATAGTTGGATTCATTCCCACATTTGGTGCTCTTATCATGTCACGCGGCCTGATCATAAATAGAAACATACTCTTCGATGTTGGAATATCAGGACCCATAGCAGGTCTTATTATTGCAATACTTGTTTCAACATATGGTGCATACATTTCTCCTTTGATACCAAGTTCGGTTGCTCAAGACTTATCCGCAAACCAAGGACTTGTAGAGATGCACTCAAGTATTCTCATGGATGCAACAATTGCTCTTGCAGGCAAACACATACCAGGAAAAGAACTCGTCATGTCACCGGTTTTATTAGCAGCTTGGTTTGGATTTCTCATTACTTTTTTGAATCTTCTTCCAGCATGGCAACTTGATGGTGGACATATGGCACGGGCAACATTTGGAATAAAATGGCATAGGCTTCTCACTTATGTCAGCATAGGAATACTTGCCGCTACTGGATATTTCATAATGGCATTTTTTGTATTGATATTTAGTATGAGAAGCCAAGATGTAAGACCCCTAGATGACATATCGCCACTTTCCTCAAAAAGAAAAAAAATATTTGTATTTGTCATGATTCTAGCTTTTCTTTGTGCTCCTCTTCCATTTTCCATATTACCTGAGTAGAACATGAGCGCCATCTGATGCTATAACAGCCTTTTGTCTCTCACCGTATGTTTTGAGCACATATTCCATTGATTCTTTGGTCCCCCCAAATGGAATCATTGCAAGCTTGTCTTTTGTATAGTAATGCGGTAATACAGAGACGATCCCAATTTTGAATTGTTTTTGAAGCTCAGTTAAGAAAAGAAGACTTTCCATGCCATCAACATACTTGGCAGGACTTTTTAACCGGTCTAAGCTCATACTACCTTCTGTATATTGAAGAAGAGCTTCTGATCCCAGACCATTTTTACATTCAGCCAAGAGTATTGCAAGACCTTCTTCTTTTACAGCATTTGCACAATTCCATAATGCAGAAAGTGATCTGCTCAACGTTTCATTACTTGTTTCCTTACCAGTGCTGATAAACAATATCCTATGTTTACCTACGTCGTTTATCATTGCAGAAGATAGAGATTTTGAGAGTGCCATTGTGGAAGACGGATGCCCCACAGATACATCAACCACTCCTGAGGAATTTGCAACTATTTCAAGGGATGATATATCAAAACCATCTGTGAATTTTTTTGCCACCTCAATGGTTGGCAAGTCCTCTCCCGGATGTGGTAGGTTTCCAGTTTTTTTTTCATATGCCTCCAACATCTGTTCTTTTCCAAATCTTCTCAATAATTTTGTAGAGACTGTGTCGTATCCAAACAATCCATCAAATTCCATTTCACCAACAAACATAAGATTCGTCCCTGTCAGCTGAGAATTATCAAATTCAGAAATTGATATAGATGGATCGGAAAACATGTTTTTGACAAGATGCAGATTTGATTTATCTACAAGAATTCTGGGTTTTGGAAGTGATTTTTGATTGCAAATTTCCAACAGGCCAGAAAGTACCTTTTGAACAGCTTTTGTGGATTCCAAAATAACAATCTCGGTTGGTTTTGTAAGATCTATTGACTGTAATTTTGAGACAATCTCAGAATCGCTCAAATTTGTGCCCTCTAGTGCTATTTGTCTCTCAAGGTTCTCAGCCTTTATGTCCAATACAACCTCTGTCGGTCCATAGCTAAGCCAAATCTCAGGCATACCATACCGATGGGACAGTTAAAATAAATCTAGTTCAGTAAATTTTGCTGTGGATTTTGTCAAAGAATTTGCGATATTTTTGCAGGAAAGTACTGCCATAAAGTTTGGAGATTTCAGCCTTTCTAGCGGAAAGAAGAGTGCATATTATATTGATCTTCGAATAATACCGAGTTTTCCACACCAATTTAGAAAGATGATAAAATATCTTCAAAGCACCATATCTGAAAAAATTGGCCTCGATAGCTTTGGTTGTATTGCATCGGTGCCAACATCTGGACTTGTGATAGCTTCTGCTTTAGCAATAGAAACAGTGAAACCGCTTGTATACATTAGACAAAAACCAAAAGACTATGGTACAGGTAGCCTAATTGAGGGAAAGATAATGCAAGGAACAAAGGTACTACTTGTTGATGACGTGGGAACAACAGGACAATCCCTGGTTAATGCCATCAAGACATTAAAGGATGCTAAAATGATCGTGACTGATGCATTTGTGATAGTAAATAGATTCGAAGGTGCAAGAGAACTTTTGGCTTCAGAAGGGGTAAGATTACATGAGGTCATGGATGTGATACAAATCTCAAGTACATTATATGATGAAAAATTACTTGATGAACAAACGTTTGAACGAATTAAAAAACAAATGAATGTGACCTAAATCCAAAAAAGCTTGCACATTTAGCTTTCATAGATCATTAGTTCTTTTTCTTCAAGTAAGGTGTGCAGATTATGTATCCCCCGGTATACATCAGACTCCTTCTTTGTTCCGGTACAGACCAATTTTCCAGACGCAAATAACAAGATAACGGTCTTGGGATCAAGCATTCTGTGTATCAGACCAGGAAATTGTTCTGGCTCATACATACTCCTAGACAGACTTCTTGCTGCCTGTTCCAGATGTATTTTGCCTCCAAGACTGGCTGAAGCTACTATGTTCTGGATGACTATTACTGCGTCTTTTTTTATCTTAATTCCTCCTTTTCTTAATTTCTGAACTACGCTTCGTACTGCTTTGATTGCTTGTTCTTCAGATTTTGCGCCGGTGCAAACCATTTTACCTGAGCTAAAGATCAGTGTCGCAGTCTTGGGAGATTTTATTCTAAAGACCAAACCTGGAAATTGATCAGGATGATATTCAACATCAGGAAAAGTTCGTGTGATAACGTTTAGATCAATGCGCTGATCAACTGAAGCAGAGGCCACAACATTTTCAATACTGACAATAGGTTTTGTTTGAGGCATTCTGCTCTTTATATATGGGCTTTATATATACTCTATATCGTTTCATGATGGTGTTCTTTGTGTTAAATTTATCATATCCCTTTTAGATTTTTGGCAGCTCAGACAAATGCCTTTACATCATTCATTTCAGCCATAACTCTGATTCCTCATTGCAGCCAAATCAAGATAGTTAACTGATTATTTTAAAATTGGTTTCATGGTTTAAACAAGTGCTACAAAGAATTACTAACAAGTTTTCCTTTAGAATACATAACAAAAATTAATTGAGTTAAATTGATGGGCCCAAAGGGCTTCGATCCCTTGGCTCACCGGTTATGAGCCGGTTACTCTACCAAGCTGAGTTATGGGCCCAACGACAGAACAATTCGGTATGTAATATAAAATGGTATAGAGTTAACAATATGCTTGATAGCAACTATCCAATAAGAGATTCTGAGCTTCCATAGACTTGCTGGCAGTTTGAACTAGATCATCTTCTTTGGATTCTGGAGACTTTTCAAGTACTTTTCTCCAGAGTGCCGCGTGTCTAATATCAGCCTCGGCATGAATTCTGAAATATTCAATTGCATCGTCATCTGCGATATCATAGAATTTTCTCAGACCATCGAGCTTTGAGAGGCTGATCTTTGGAATTTCTTGTTCTAGTGCATACATCGCTGCTGCACCTTCTTCAAAGGAAGTCATCAATACAGATAGGTTAGATACCGCCTGTCTTGTCTTATCAAGACCCATGTAATGCTGCATTTCGCCATGTGAGACTCCTAAGGAACCTGCAAATTTTGTCCAAGGTTCAATATGCTCATATTCTTCATTTTGGTTTATTGATATTTTTCCTCGCATGTCAGATGGGCTATTTTTCATTATTGCCACAACAAAGGAAGGAACCGCTTTTACTAACTGAAAGTATTCTTTTGAATAACCACTAAGGGATTCGAGTGATAATTGTCCCTCATTCCACATTACATAGAATTTGTGTTTTAGGAGACTTTGTTCTTCGATGATTTTATCAATTCTTTGAATAAGGGTGCTCATGCGATTTATCAAAATCCAGCACTAAAAAAATCTTTTGAATGACTCCAAAAGGATTTTATGGATAAGAAACAGGATTCAGGTCGGGCTCCAGTGGTGTAGACCGGTCAAGCATGGAGGACTTTCAATCCTCCGACCCGGGTTCAAATTCTATTTGATGAAAATCCCGGCTGGAGCACCTACAAAAGCATTAATATTCGCACCATTTCCTACGCACGCTAGTGTAATTTTTTGGATAGAAAAAACTTTGAGATCAATCCATTAATCAAAGACTACAAAAACTATATTGATTCAATAAATCAAGCACTTAAAAAAGAACTGGAACTTTATTCTGCTTCGGAATTTTTTGAACCTCTACAATATGCACTTGAGGGAGGAAAAAGAATAAGACCCATTATTCTAGTCTTGGCTGCTGAAAGTGTTGGCAAGTGTAACGAACATGCTTTCATCGCAGCCTGCGCAGTTGAACTATTACACACTGAATCCGTGATTCACGACGATATAATTGATAATGAAATTCTAAGGAGACGAAAGGATCCATTTCACATCAAATACGGATATAACACAAGTATAATGACTGGTGATTTTGTTTTGGGGCTGATTCTGAACATATCTTCACGTCTTGACAACTCACGAATAGCAAGAGAACTTGCCAATACTGCCATGATGATGAGCGATGGCGAGATGATAGAAACGAGGTTAGAGACAAGCGAGGATA
>JBOGRA010000012.1:0-26704 GCA_050749325.1 Nitrosotalea sp.
TTGATTTGTTGATTGATAACATGTTGGGGGCAGAATATGCCTAATCACCAAAATATAATAAATAGGAAGACGAAACCTCTCAAGATATGGCTGAGATTCAAGCTTCGATTGAAATCAATGCCTCACTTGATAAAGTCTGGGACACCGTATCAGATCTTGATTCAGAGCCAAAATTCTGGAAGGGAACCAAAGAGGTACGAAACATATCAAAAGAAGGCAACATCATAAATCGAGAGGTAACTATTGCCTTTAAGGATTCAAAATGCATGCAGACTGTTACTATTTATCCCAAGGAAAAGATCCATGTGCAATTTACAGAGGGAATCATTCATGGAACAAAAACAGTATTGATATCTACACAGGGAGAGAAAACGAAGGTGGAAGCTGTTTGGGACATCAAACTTTCAGGTATGATGGGAATGTTTACCGGTATGATCAAAAAACACATTCAGAGTGGAACAGAGCAGGCTCTTCAAAGCATTAAAGAAGAAATCGAGAGATAATCTCCGATGAATGTTGCTATAGATGTGTTCAATTATACTCTAGCTGCAATACTTTCAGGAGTCTCTCTGACGTGGATTCTTTTAATCAGATCTATGTGGATTACCTTTCGCGATTCTCCGTTCTTAGACAAATTTGACCCAAAGCCACATGGCATCCCAAAGGTTTCTGTTATTTTACCTGCAAGAAATGAAGAAGATTTTATTGATAAGTGTCTAAACTCGCTAATTGATCAAGACTATGAAAATTATGAAATAATTGCGATAGATGACAGATCAGACGATAAAACAGGCGAGATAATCAAGAAGATTTCTCAGAACAATCCAAAAATAAAGCATGTTCTTGCAGCACCCAAGCCCGAGAAGTGGATGGGAAAGAATTGGGCTTGTATAGAGGGTTTCAAGAGAGCTACAGGCGAATTGTTACTTTTCACAGATGCAGATACGACTCATGCACGAAATACCATTTCTCTTTCCGTATCACACCTTCTAAGCGACGGTTTGGATGCCTTGACTGTAATTCCAAAGATGCTCTGTCTTGACATATGGACTAAGATCACCTTGCCTGTACTATCAACATTTTTGCATACGAGGTTTTCCGCTCTTCGTGTAAACGATTCGTCAAAAAAGACAGGTTATTTTTTTGGCAGCTTCTTCATCATGAGAAGAGAGATATATGAAAAAGTTGGTACACATGAAGGTGTAAAAAGCGAGATAGTTGAAGATGGTGCACTCGGTAGAAAAGTAAAGGAGGCAGGGTTTAAGATGAAGATGGTTCGCGGCGAGCACCTAGTCGAGGCGGTTTGGGCAAGAGACTGGTCAACACTATGGCATGCACTAAAACGACTAATGATCCCATTATACCTTCAAACAAGTGGTATTGCTGTTGGAATCTTTGTCGCAGTATTATTTTTGCTGCTCATGCCATTTCCAATTCTTGTCTATTCTGTAGTCTTTGAATCCCCGTCCTCATCATTTACCATATTGTTTACAGTATCCTTGATTACATCAGGTCTTGTGTATCTTGCAAGCATAATGGATGCCACAAAGGGTCTTGGACTTTCTGCCAAGTATGCCTTATGTTCGCCGCTTGGAAGTGCCATAATTGTTGGAGGGTTTGCAAGTGGAATCTTAAATGCAAAAAGTGACAAGGCTGTAACTTGGAGAGGCAGAACATATTCAATGATAGATACCGCTCAAAATTCTATTAGTTTGTAAATGAACCAGTTCAAGGAAAGAGTTGAAAAATAATTTTCTACTTTTACTTTGACTAATAAGAAAGAAGTTTAGATAACATCAGAGTTCTTAAACCACATTGGTTCAATCAAACATCAAGTCAGCTAGGATTGGATATGCGTCAGCTGTTCTGTGTGCTGTTCTAGTGGGGTCCATCTCTACTGCTTCCAAGCCCGTACTCGCAAATACAAATCCCTTGATGTACACAGCATTAGTATACTTGCTGGCTTCACTTGTTTCTGTTCCTTTATCCTACAGAGTAAAAGGATTTCAAGTAAGATCAAAGGATTGGCCACTCATACTTGCAATAACTATATCAGGTGCAGTATTGGCACCAAGTCTATTTTTCATCGGACTAGAACAAACAACTGCCTCAGATACTGCAATCTTGTCCAATTCAGAGACCATATTTACAGTTCTTTTTGCACTGATATTTTTCAAAGAGAAACTCAGACCACGTGGTTACCTAGCTGTGGCGTTGGTTCTTACTGGCGTAGTTATTGTTACAACAAATCTACAGTTCTCAGACTTTCTTTCAAACCTAAAAAAGGAAGGTAACCTGCTGATAATATCGTCAATGGCACTATGGGCATTGGATAACAACATAAGCAAGATAGCAGCGCACCGTATTGATATTTCAAGACTGGTCCAACTTAAGGGCTTCATTGGAGGCGGCATACTATTTGTTTTTGCATTGGCCATCAGAATTCCAGTAAATATCATTCCTATTGAAATTCCAAATATACTTCTAGTCGGAATGGTAGGTTTTGGCATCTCACTCTACCTATTTTTACACAGTCTAAGAAGAATAGGAACTGTAAAAACAATGCTAATCTATTCTACGGGTACAGTATTTGGTTTGCTGTTTGCATCAACATTTTTACATGAAAAAATTAGTTGGTACCAGATTTTGGCTATTGCATTAATGTTAACAGGTATCTATCTTGTCACAAAAGAAAGTAACAATGTGGAAAAAATTCATCAAAAGTAGCAATTAATCAAATTTCTTTGGTTAAACTATAGTCATCACGATCTGATAAAATCCAACGACTCCAATATTACGAGTCTGTTGCACGAAACAAAATATTATATGACTACTAACTATAATCCACATCCTTGAATAAGACTAGTGCTGTTTTAGGTGGAATATATTGCGTGGTAGTATTGGTTTTGATATCCATTTTTGTTGCATCTCCATTCAAACTGGATGGTTTACACCAAATAGTTCAGGCCAACCCGTTTGATCAAACCATGGAAGATTCTCAGCTTAGCTTGGCTGATCTTTTTGCCCAGTCTGATCAGGGCGTGGTTCAGATAATAGTTGACAAATCAAATGGTTCTTCATCTGACAGAGATCTTGGTTCAGGAATTGTTTATGATACAGGTGGTCACATTATAACAAACAATCATGTAGTACAAGATGGTACTACGATTCGAGTTGTTTTTCACGATGGCAAATCATTACCAGCTACAATAGTTGGTACAGATCCATATGCTGACCTTGCAGTTGTCAAAGTAGTACCTGACACATATCTTTTACACCCTTTGCCACTTGGAAATTCAGCTGACCTTAGAATTGGAGACCAAGTAGCAGCAATTGGGAATCCCTTTGGTCTTAGTGGTTCTATAACATCAGGAATAATAAGTCAGTTAGGTAGACTTCTTAATCCTCCAAATAGTTCTTTTTCCATACCAAATGTTATTCAGACAGACACGCCAATAAATCCAGGCAATTCCGGAGGTCCTCTTCTTAATATGCAAGGAAAAGTAGTCGGCATAAATACGGCAATTCAGTCTGAGACAGGAGAATTTTCTGGCGTAGGTTTTTCGATTCCATCAGATACCATGAAAAAAATAGTTCCTGTGCTCATACAAACTGGTCACTATGAACATCCATGGCTTGGCATAACTGGGATAAGTATAGACTCAGACTTGTCCAGTACTTTACAATTGCCAATCTCGTCTGGTTTCATGATTAATACCGTGGTATCAAATAGTTCAGCTGCAAAGGCAGGGCTTCACGGATACAATGAAACAAGGACCATAAACGGTACAAAGTATCAAGTGGGAGGGGACATCATAATAGCAGCAGACGGGTATCCCATTCAAAAAATTGAAGATTTGCTCAACTATCTACAGGATCAAAAGTCAGTGGGTGACAATATGACGCTGACAATAATTCGAGAGGGTAAAACTATGCAGATTACTCTTACTCTTCAGGAAAGACCAAGCCAGTTCTAATACAAGAATAAATACAACCCATTAAGCTACAAAACTAGTTGAGCGAGATAATTCTAAATTCTGAATTATTAAACAAGGTATTCGACGGGAAAGAAATTACAAATACAGACGCATATCAGATTTATCAAGAATCCGAAAGCAATCCATTTGAGATTTATAAAGCATCACAAATTCTTAGAAACAAAAACAAAGGAAGGATTGTCACGTACTCGAGAAAAGTTTTTTTTAATTTGATCAATCTCTGTCGTGATACTTGCTCTTATTGTACTTACAAGTCAGAGCCCGGAGAATCCAAGATATCCATGATGTCAAAACATGACATCTCAAGTCTTGCTTTAACAGGAAGTAATCACAAGTGTACAGAGGCATTATTTGTCACAGGTGAAAGACCGGAGCAGAAATATGATGAGGCTAAGATATGGCTTAGAGAAAATGGTTTTACAAGTACTGCTGAATATCTCATTCATGCATCAGAGATAGCGTTGGATGCAGGACTGTTCCCGCACACCAATGCTGGAAATCTAACAAAATCTGAGATGAATCAGTTAAAGAAGACCAACCCAAGTCTTGGAGTGATGCTAGAAAATTCAAGTGAGAGATTTGGGAAAAAAGACATGCCTCATGAATTTGCGCCAAGTAAGAATCCAAGGGCCAGAATTCAGGCATTAGAGAACGCTGGCGAACTGTCCATACCAATGACAACTGGACTCTTGATAGGAATTGGCGAGACACCCTTTGAGATAATTGATTCCATCTTTACCATAAAATCAATTCATCAAAAATATGGCCATATTCAAGAAATAATATTACAAAACTTTCAACCAAAACCTGATACTACAATGCGAAACGTGCCTGGAGCAGAAGAAAGATATTTCAGGACTATTATTGCCTTGACTAGATTAGTCATGCCAGAAATGAATATACAAATTCCGCCAAATCTATCGCCTAATTCTTATCCAAGCTTTCTTCAAACTGGCATAAACGACTGGGGAGGAATATCTCCAATAACTCCAGATCATGTAAATCCTGAGTTTTCTTGGCCATCAATTGACATGGTACGGAAAAATTGCGAAGATGCGGGATTTGAGCTTAGAGCACGATTTCCAGTCTATCCTGAGTTCTTTTCCATGGTGAATTCTGGTTTGAGGTCTAAGATGCTAGAGATTGCTGATTCGAGTTGTCTTGTGAATAACGGGTACCTGAAATGAAAACACAAACTGCTCTCTTTGATTCACTTCTCAGGCATGTCGATCCTTTTATTGCAGAGACGCTAGACAGAGCCCTAGCAGAAAAAGAAATAACTATTCCAGAAGCTACAAGATTATTTTCTGCAAATGGGATAGACTTTCATCTTGTGGTCATGGTAGCAGATGAGCTTCGTAAGAGGCGCGTCGGAGATATAGTCACATATGTTGTGAATAGAAACATCAATTTTACCAATGTATGTATCAAACAGTGTGGTTTTTGTGCATTTAGCAGAGACTTTCGTGAAGAGGAAGGATATTTTTTACCAGTAGAGGAGATAATAAAGAGAGCAAAGGAAGCAAGTGCACTTGGTGCAACCGAGGTATGTGTGCAAGCAGGACTCCCCCCAGACATGGATGGAAATACTTATGAGAATATATGCAAGTCAATAAAAAAAGAGATTAGAGGGATTCACATACATGGTTTTTCGCCAGAAGAGGTGCTATATGGTGCGACTAGATCAGATCTTTCGATTCAAGAATATTTACAAAGGTTAAAGGACGCTGGAGTAGACTCGCTTCCTGGTACTGCTGCAGAGATCTTGGACCAATCACTACGTGATAAAATTTCACCTGGAAGAATCAGTGTGAAAAAATGGATCGAGGTAATAAAGACAGCTCATAAGATGGGAATTCCATCTACATCTACCATGATGTTTGGACACCTTGAAACGCCTGAAGATAGAGTAAAACACATGAGTATCCTTCGAGACATACAAAAGGAAACTGGCGGCTTTACTGAATTTGTTCCATTGAATTTCATTCATACAGAAGCTCCTATGTTTAAAGAAAAACTGCACGACGGAATAAAGGGCGGTGCGGATGGAAGAGATGTCATATTGACACATGCTATTTCACGCATTATGTTAAACAATTACATCAATAACATTCAGACATCATGGGTCAAAGAAGGTGCCAATGTATCACAGCTATTGCTAACATGCGGAGCCAATGATTTTGGAGGAACCCTCATCAATGAGAGCATCTCAACGGCAGCAGGAGCAGGTCATGGTCAGCTCATAAGACCTCGTGAAATAAGACATCTTGTAAGAGAGATAGGAAGGATTCCTGCCCAGAGAACAACCGGATACAAAATAATCAAGAAGTTCGATTCAGGCGAAGAAGAAGATGTGCTTGACAAAGTGGAAGATGTCAAACGATTTGGTTCTTATCAAGAATTAATAAAGCTAGACAGATACAGATACAAAAATAACAGGAGAAGTTAGTTGTCAATTTGCGAGTCTGTTCTTCGCAAAGCAACAAAATTACACATTGATGAATGTGAGGTAGTATATGTTAGAAAAAAGATCACTACTATCAGAATAACTGACTCTGAAATAGCAGAGATAAAACAAAATAATGAACAAGGATTAGGAATAAGGATAATACATGAAAAAAAGATTCTGTCTGCCATTACTAACGATATGGAAGAGGCAGGTTTGGTCGAAAGAGCCCTGATGACAAAAAATTTTATGCAACCCAAAAGTTTCTGGAGGTCACTTGCTCATCCTGCAAAGTTTACGAGGGTTGAAAAAACCTTTGATAAAAAACTAGAGAACATAACAGGGATTGAAGCAGCAGAGATAGCAAATCTTATGATAAATTCTGCATCACATGAAAAAATAACAAGAATTTCTGGATCGTTGAATATAGTAGCTGAAGAGTTTGAGATCGAAAATACCAATGATTTGAGATGTTCAGACAAGGCTACATACATAGCTGGAACCATCAATGCGGATTCAGATTATGGAGATATTCCTGTAAGCGGGATTGGTGCATTATCCTCAAGAACTATGAATTCATTTTCTCCACAGCAAGTTGGAAGCGATGCAAAAAAGATGTGCATCGGCTCAATTAATCCACAAAGCTGTAATCCAGAAACACAGTCCATAATTTTTGAGCCATACGCTATTGGAGAGATGCTTGCGTTTGTTTTTGCCTCAAATTTCAATCTAAAAACATATTCTGAAAAAAGAAGTTGTTTTACAGAAAAACTTGGCAAGGAAATCGCAGTAAAGAAATTTAGCTTAATTGATGACCCACATTTTCCAGATGGTATAGGAAGCAAGCCCTTTGATGACGAAGGCATCCCGACAAAGACAAGGTATCTAATAGAGTCAGGAATTTTTTCAGATACATATTCTGATTCTTATCATGCCTTCAAAGAGGGCCTTCAACCAACAGGCAATGCCGGTAGAATGGGCACTCCGATGGGAAGAGATGCGAACCCCATACCAAGTCCAATCCCCCACAATTTAAGAATAAAAGAAGGTGAGACAAGCAGAGATGAGATGATAAAAGAGACCAGAAAGGGCCTACTTGTAGGAAGACTCTGGTATACATATGCAGTAAATCCAGAACGTGGGGATTTTTCATGTACAGCAAGAAGTGGCGTTAGGATAATAGAGGATGGGAAAATAGTAAGTCCTGGCAAATCCGTAAGAATATTGCATAGTTTACCTACATTACTCCAGAATATTTCAGACATAGGGAATGATTCTCGAAATGTACTTCAATGGAATGCTCTTCCCTGCGTTACACCTTCTGTCAAGGTAGATGGAGTCAAGGTAATGCCTATTTAATGACCAGAAAGGACAAATTGGAATCCAATACCGAATACATAGAGTGCTAACAACAACATACCTGAACGTATGCCTAATTTGTTTCTGAACATTGGTATCAATGCAATAATTGTTATGACAGTGACAAGTATCATCTGATTTTCTAAGAGCGGCGTGTTTGGGATCTTTGTATTCAATCCTTTGTAACTTATTGCTGCAAAAATAGCTACAGATAGCAACAATGTGTTATTGACTATCTTGGAACCAAGTACGTTTGCAACTGCAATTGACACTCCTTTGTTTCCCTTTCTTGCCAAGAGAATCATTGATATCTTCTCAGGCATCTCTCCGGCTATTGGGCTTATAATTACAGCAAGAATTACAACGGATACTCCCAAGTCAGATGCTGATCCTTGTAAAGTATGAACAAAAGGCACAGCCCCAAAAAAGATTCCAGCTGTGCCAATAACAAAGAAAATCATGTAACGACTGAAATGCTTTTTTGAGGTTTTCTGGTCAAGATTATGAAGTTCAGTCACAGATCTCTCTTGCTCTTTCTCTTTTTTCATTTCCCTATAAGCAAGATAGAGATATGTTCCAAACAGTCCAGAAAATAATATTCCGTCTGTTATGTCATATCCATTTACAAATGCTATGGCACCGATAACGGCTGTCGCAACAAGAAGGATTTTATCCATTTTAAACTCTTTGACATCAATAAATTTCTGTGGCGACTTTGAGAGACGAGTGGTTGCTATTATCAACATAACTGACAAACCCAATGTCATCATGAACAGGTTGCTTCCAAGAGCTGAACCCAGTGCTACGTCGTAGGATCCATTTTTTGCAGCTGCCACAACAATGCCAATTTCAGGCAAGGTAGTAGCAACACTGAGTAGTGTTCTGCCAACAAATCTTCCTCCCCATCGTTCTGACAAATGTTCTGCTCCTTCCGAGAGCAGCCAGCTTGACACGAGTAGTTCTCCTAACCATGCTAGAAGCATGATAAAGTTGTTAGCCAATTTACTATATCCTGTTGGAGTAACTTCTATTAAATGATAGAAAACAAGCGCGTGTTATTGATCTTTAACAATTATCATAGTGAGGGTTGATTTTATACCATCCAGTTTTCTCACCTTAGAGGTTATTGTTTCACGCAAGACTTCCATAGAGTCAGACTCCATTATCATCAAAACATCGTATACACCATAAACCGGATAGACCTCCTTAACATTGGCAATTTTTTTAATTTCATTGACAATATGATTTTCCTTTCCAAGTTCAGCATTCATAAGAACAAACGCGCTATGCATGTTGTGTTTCAACACGCCTTTAATAAAAACAAATTGCATCTTCTAAACTATCTACAGATATTCTGCTCCATATTTTCTCCATAAATCAAAAATCGCTATATTTGACTCATCTTAATTTATTTGGCATCATGTACTACGTTCAAAAAAGATACGAATTAGCTCAAAAGTCCCACCAGCTAATTTAATAAGGTATATTACCGTACCTATACTGTAATATGCAAACTAGAATGACTTACATACCAGTGGAAGTAGCCGATCAGTTTTCTGAATTCATAATAAAAAGAGATGAACAAATATTGGATGCGGTCAAGGCGAAGGCTCGAGATTTTAGTACAATTTCCATTCTTAAACTACTGTACCAACTAAGGGGTGAGCCAATAACATTTTCAGATCTTTATGTAAAATCAAACATCAGAATGAAAAGATCCTTTCTGAACTATCTCCACCTTTGCATGACATACAATTTCATACGAAAAGAACCAATTGGATCAAACATGGTTTATTTTATAACAGACAAAGGAAGAACTATGCTGAACTTGTTTACACAGAAAACCGACTAGCCTAGCCTGTTGGCGGTATAGACACATTACGATGCAAAATTCTTTTATTCTGAGCAACTGGAGCAGATTCATTGGGAGTCACATATAGAGATGCTGGAATCGACATTAGGAAAATAAAACAAAGTCAATATAGCATTGGCAGGCTAATTTCATCAACTCATAAATTGCAAAGAGGAATAAAGACAATGTCTGGATTTGGGCACTATGCAGGAATTGTAGAGATGCCAGGCGGGAAGTTGTTGGCTACGCACACAGACGGGGTTGGTACAAAGGTAATAATCGCACAGATGATGAGAAAATACGACACTATTGGCATAGACTGCATAGCAATGAATGTAAATGACATTATATGCACTGGGGCAGTTCCAATCTCCTTTGTGGATTATATTGCCGCAAACAGAAATGACCAAGAGATCTTCAAAGAAATTGTTCGTGGTCTTGTAAGGGGAGCCAAGAAAGCCAAAGTGCCAATTGTAGGCGGCGAAACCGCTATACTACCAGATCTAATATCAGGGAAAAATTTTTCGTTTGATTTAGCAGGAATGGTGGTAGGAATACTGAATAAACAAAACTTGATTCTTGGAGACATGATTAATCCTGGAGACATAATAATTGGTGTAAAAAGTAGCGGATTACATTCTAATGGATACTCTCTTGCCAGAAAAGTCTTACTTTCAAAATATTCTTTACGTGACAAGATAAAGGGATTAGGGGTGTTAGGGGAGGCGCTTTTGGAACCAACTGAGGTATATGTTCAACCAGTGCTTGAAGCCATAAAAGAATGCGAGATTCACGGACTTGCACATATAACTGGTGGTTCTTTTACCAAACTTTTGCGCCTCAAAAAAACAGGGTATGTGATTGATAATCTTCCAGAACCTCCAGAAATATTCCAGTTGATAGAAAACCAAGATGTTGAAAAAGAAGAAATGTATAAGACATTTAACATGGGAGTTGGTTTTTGTTTGATTGCGCCAGAAGAAGAAGAAGAGAGAATTGATAAGATGTTCAAAAAATACGGACTACAAAGCAGACAGATCGGCGAGATTAGGGATAAAAAAGGCGTATTTGTCGATTCCCTGAAAATAGCATGAATTGTCAGAGTACAAGCAGCGTCATGGTTGTCTGTACATGTGAGATTTTCCTCATCTTCATAACCATATCCTCTAATTCCTTTGTAGTATTTACTTCTATTTTGCACATGACATCATAGAGACCCATCACAATGCTTGCTTCTTTTACATGAGACATGTCCACAATACGCTCGTATACGTATACTTCTTTGCCAGTATCACAGTGTATAGCCACATACCCAATAGTCATTTCGTCATGTTCTCAATGTTAAGATCATCGTGATTGCCAAAAAGGGTTGTGTTTTAACATTCCAGATTAGAATTTAATACCCAAACTCATTCAGACAAGATGTGAGGCAGATAGGAATAAGCTTTGAAGAGGCATGTAGAGAAATTTCTCATAATCTACTTGCCATAGCAGAACCTACGAACAAGGATGTAAAGCGTGAGGTCAAAAGCATTTGCGTCAAATATTCGCTAGAACGAATACCAAGAAATTATGAGATTCTTGCATCAGTTAGTGGACGGGACTTTGTAAAGCTCCAGAAGGCTCTGATCAGAAAACCCATAAAGACTGCTTCTGGAGTGGCCGTGATTGCTCTCATGCCAAAACCATATGCTTGTCCTCATGGGAGATGCACATACTGTCCTGGAGGAATTGAGTTCAACACCCCCAATAGCTATACAGGACAAGAACCATCTACACAAAATGCCATAGCAAACAGCTATGATCCAAAGAAACAGATTCTTGACAAACTTAATCATTTGATGATATATGGACATGACAGTACTAAGCTTGAGATAGTTATTGTTGGCGGAACATTTCTTTTCATGCCTCATGATTACCAAATATCTTTTATCAAGTCGTGTTTTGACGCATTAAATGGATTTGATTCACCTGACTTGGAATCATCCAAAAAAAATAATGAAAATGCAAACATAAGAAATGTTGGTTTTACTATAGAGACAAAGCCAGATTATTGCAAGACACAACATATAGACTGGATGCTGGACTACGGAATAACAAGGGTGGAGATTGGAGTTCAGAGCCTTCATGAAAGAGTTTATCAAATGGTCAACAGAGGCCATACGTTTGAAGACGTAGTCGAATCATTTCAGATGTCAAAAGATTCAGGTTACAAGATTGTGGCACACATGATGCCTGGTCTACCAACCATGACTCCAGAAGAAGATATTGATGATTTCAAAAGATTGTTTTCTGATCCTGCTCTCAAGCCAGACATGCTAAAGATCTATCCAACACTAGTTCTTGAAAATACTGCATTATATCAGTCATACAAAGAAGGTAAATTTGTACCATATTCCCAAGATGACATGATAACAGTGTTAACCGAGATAAAAAAGATCATACCAAGATGGGCACGAATAATGAGGATGCAAAGGGAGATCTCATCTGATCAAATCATTGCAGGCCCCAATCTTGGCAACCTGCGTCAGATAGTCCAGTACAATCTCAAAAAGCAAAATATTTCTTGTAAATGCATCAGGTGTAGAGAAGCTGGCTTGTCTGAGAATACAATTAGCATTGATGATATTAGGTTGAATCAAGATAGCTATGAATCTTCAAGCGGACAAGAAGTGTTTCTATCATATGATGATTCAAAAGACAGGATATTTGGATTTTTGAGGCTGCGAAAACCAAGCAACATGGCACACAGAAGCGAAGTGACCAGTAACACATGCATAGTAAGAGAATTGCATGTGTACGGCAAATCGCTCAAGCTTGGAGAGCACGATAGAGACAGCATTCAACACCTAGGACTAGGAAAGAACTTGATGAGAGAAGCAGAAAGAATTTCAAGAGAAGAGTTTGACGCAAAGAAATTACTAGTCATAAGTGCGGTCGGTACAAGAGAATACTATAGAAAGTTAGGTTATTTGGTTGAGGGCCCATACATGTCAAAGGAATTGTCATAATGGAAGAACAAAAAACAATAGGAAAAGGTACTTGGATAGACAAGCTTGCAGATGAGCTTCTCGAGAGGGAAAAGTCCCTAGGAAGAAGCATCGGCGTGATAAGAGTAGAGAGTGGTCTTGGCGCATCTGGAATTCCCCACATTGGAAGTCTGGGAGATGCAGTTAGGGCATATGGCGTAAAGCTTGCACTTGAAAACTTGGGATTTAAATCAGAACTTGTTGCCTATTCAGATGATCTTGATGGATTGAGAAAAATCCCTGAAGGATTTCCAGAATGGTTAAAAGATCATATTGCAAAACCTGTTTCGTTTATTCCCGACCCTTTTGGTTGCCACGATTCTTATGGATTACACATGAGTAGCCTCCTTCTAGACGGGCTTGACAAACTTGGAATCAAGTACAGATTCCAGCGCGGAGTTGACACGTATAGAAACGGTTTACTAAAAGATCAAATTCATACCATTCTGACAAATAACAAAAAAATTGGAGAAAAAATTGCAGAGATGGTAGGCCAAGAAAAATATCAGGAGACTCTGCCGTATTTTCCTGTTTGTGCAAACTGTGGAAGATTGTATACCGCAATTGCTTATGAATATCTTCCAGACGAGAAGAAGATCAAGTACAAGTGTAGCGGAACCACAATTGGTTCCAAATCTCTTGAAGGATGTGGGCATGAGGGCATGGCAGACATTACAAAAGATTTAGGGAAGCTTGCATGGAAAGTAGAATTTGCAGCAAGATGGCAAGCATTTGACATTAGATTTGAAGCGTATGGAAAAGACATCATGGATTCTGTCAAGGTCAATGATTGGGTGGCAGACGAGATACTAAATTTCCATCATCCCACACATGTAAAATATGAAATGTTTTTGGACAAAGGTGGAAAAAAGATATCCAAGTCACTTGGAAATGTTGTGACATCACAGGCCTGGTTGAGATACGGAACACCCAAGTCAATTCTGTTGCTTCTGTACAAACGAATCACTGGAACACGTGAAGTAGGCTTTGATGATATTCCTGCATTAATGTGCGAATATCATGAACTTGAGAACATTTACTTTGGAAAAATAAAACTTGACAATGAGAACAAAACAACTAGATCAAAAGGACTGTATGAATACGTGAATCTACTTAGTCCTCCAAAAAATCCTACACCATATGTAAATTACAGATTGCTGATTCAATTGTGCAAGATATTCAGAGAGGACAGAATTTCTAAAGTAACAAAAAAACTCATAGAATATGGAACCATAAAAGAACCGTCGTCAGAAATCGACGAATTGATAACATTAGCAGGAAATTATGCAGATGACTTTGACAAGCCAACTAAAGTTGAAGTTCAGATAGACGACATGTCAAAGAAAGCGTTGGTAGAACTGACAAATGTCTTGTCTGTAGAAATCGAGCCTGAAGATCTGCAAAACTCCATATATAACATTGCAAAAAGTAACGGGGTTCAACCTAAAGACTTTTTCAAGATTTTATATCAGATAATAATAGCTTCTGATAGAGGACCAAAATTAGGCCCGTTCATACTTGATATCGGAAGGAAAAAAGCTGCCCTTGCAATCTCTGAGCACATATAGCCATGGCACACAGCGAACACAATAGACCTAAAGGAAGCGGCATGTTCCTAATAGTAATTGGAATATTCATCTTCATATTTGCTCCAGGTTATTTCAAAAATGACGCAGTCGGGGGCTTGGCCATAATCATATTTGGATTTGTGGTGGGAGGAATTGGGTTTTACATAAGTTTTCTGAGGAAGAAAAAGTAGCACCTATTCAAATCGTGTCTTACTACAAAAGAGGAATACTTTTCTTACCATATATAGCAAGTCCTATTAATGGGGCTATTTGGTCGCTCAAAGAAGAAATCAGAAGAGGATGTAAAAGAAACCATTCAAGTAAGTACCACAGAACAGATTCAAAAAGAACAATTGCAAAATGAGATAGACCAATTGGAAAAAGAGATTCAGGAAAGTGCTCTTGTGTTAGAATCACGCGCTAGAGAGACTGAATGTGTAAAAACAGAACTTGATGCCATTACAAAAGAAAGCAAGACTGCAAAAGAAGAGCTCAATTCCTTAAGAATTGAAATTACTTCAAGCAGAACAGAACAAGAATCAATCATAGAACAGATCAGAAAAGCCAAATATGATCTTGAAATTGTAAAATCTCAGTACAATCAAAGAGATGTTGACATGATCAAACAACAAATTCAGCAAGTAAAGGACGAGTTGACTTCAATTGATTCTCAAAAAGAAAGTAAGCTTGGCAAACTTGAAAAAATTCAGTCAGATATATTGGATGCTAAGAAAGAGATTGATGAGATACATACTGCTGTGCAAAAAGCAAAAACGGAACTTGATTCTTTGAAATCCCAACAAGAATTAAAGAAAAAAGAGATACTAGTAACCAAAAATGAATTAGAATTCATAGAAAAAGAACTTGCCACAGTTGGCAAAAAGGACGATTCTAAGAAAATTGTGGAAGCAGCTGGCGCAGTAGCTGCTGCGCTAAATTCAAAGTATGAATCTGTAAAAAAAGAGTTGGAAATAGTAAAGACTGCGCTGGCTAGAACAAGAGTTGAATACGAGACAGTCAAAAATGAGCTAAGTCTGCTTAAAACCAAGTCTGAAAGCCAGAACGTTACAAGCCAGCCCTAAACTTTTTACTTGATATGAACTACAGATTTAGAGACAGATCTGCTCAAAAATATGGCAAGTCCAATTGATGCAATAGCAACAATTGTAGCAACAAGAAATATCAGGTTATAAGAGTCTGGAGTTGGAAACGTGCCAACTATACCTGACAGCGAAGTCTTGTGAGTTTGCATGAACATTCCAGCCATTGCAGGTCCCACTGACGCACCAATTATTCTAATTAGGGTGCTCATACCCAACGATACCCCCACGTTTTGTTTTGGTGTTGCAACCATGATTACATTCATTGCACCTACATTGATAAGTGACAAGCCTGTAGATAGTATTGCAAGATTTGCCGAGATCATAAATTCTGTTGAATGATACATGAAAAGACTGGCAAATCCGGTAGCGCTGATTATGCTTCCAACTATTATCGGTTTTGTAGAACCCATCTTTGATATGATAAGACCTGAAGTTGGACCAAAGATTAACAGAACGAGAACAAATGGGAGTTGCACGTTTGCAGTAGTCACTGGATCTGCCCCAAACCCTAGTGGCACCGGGCTTCGAATCAGTACCGGTATAGTCTGAAAAATCATGAACATGGACATGCCTACAGTCATTATCAGTATGTTTGATGGAAGTATTGTCTTGTTGAGAAGTATTTTGAGATCTACTAGTGGGTGTTTTGATCTCTTTTCAATTATTGCAAAAAGAATCATGTAAACAATTCCAATTACAACCAGACCTATCATGGTAGAAGACCCTACCGAGTCGCCTGTCTCTACAAAGGTCAGGGCCATCAAAAATGCAGTTACAGATACAGCCAGAGTCACTGCTCCCTGAACGTCGATACCATTTTTTGGCACGATGTCAGACTTTGTGAGGTTTTCAATCTTCCATTGAGGATGAACCTCATCTACATGTATGAATCTCTTGATTACTACTATCATTGCAAGTGCAATTGGAATTATTGAAAAGAAAGTAGATTGCCAACCATAGTTTTGAATCAAGTGTCCTCCTGCAACTAATCCTATTACTGCTCCTCCGGCAAACATGGAAGATATTATTCCCTGTCCTATTGCAAGTTTTTTTATAGGAAATTGTTCCCTTATCATTCCAAAAGCTATTGGAAACATGGACATTCCAATTCCCTGTATCATTCTGACTGCTAACATCTCGTAGATATTTGTGACAAAACCTCCCAAGGAAACTCCTATTGTATAAATCACCACGATAACAAGCAGTATCTTTTTCTTTCCATAGATGTCTGACATCTTTCCTGCAATTGGAGTCATGATCGCCCCAGCCAGAAGAAATGTTGTCAGGATCCATGATGACGTACTATAAGAAATATGAAAGTCTTTTATCAGGTCAGGAATTGCCGGTACAAGCATTGTTTCGGCATACATGGCCATTGTCGCAAGTAAGCTTAGAATTATGAGCGTTTTCCATGCTCGTGTAGATATCTTATCAGAAGAAGTGTCTTTTGGGTTCTTTGACATTACCATTTTATTTTATCCTCTATTTTTACTTGAAACTTCCACTTGCATATCTACCTTAAAATATATTGACAGATTTTTTGATATCTTGCGCAGTGTCTCTAATGTAGTTTCAAGTTTGTCTTCCGATATATCTTTGGCAGAAACTTTTCTTATGTAAATGGCACACTCTATCATTGAATTCCATAAAGAATCTGCTTTTTTGGTCAGGTAGATTCTATTTAATCTCCTGTCCTTCGAGTCTTGTTTTCTTTTGAGCAATCCTTCCTTTTCCATTTTGTCGATCATTGGTACCAGCGTAGCACCTTCAACTCCCACCTTGTCTGCAATCTCCTTCTGAGTCAGACCTGGTCGTTGTACTAGGGATGCAACTACACGCCATTGGCTAAGTGTTACTCCTACATTTTTTCTAAGCTCAAAATCTAGCGCTTTTTGAAATGCCTTTGCCGTATTGTTTACTACAAATCCCACACTAGATTCAAAATCATATTTTGCCATATCAATAGATATCTAATGATTAGATATCTAACTATTATAAACTTAAGCCCATGTGATCTCTTCATATAGCATTTAGCAAACCCAAATCGCATCTATAACGAAAAAAGAACTAAACGCGGTTGACATCAAGATCCAAGAACAAGCTATCTATGAAATGCTTTTGTCATTAGACTAAATGTGCGGTATCAAAAGCTAAATTTTTTTAGTTTAAGTTTTCTAGGACTTCGTTAGTTTCAAGTCCGACCTCTTTTTTTAATGCAGAATATCGGTTTCTTATAGTCACTGCGGTTATACCTGAAGCTTTTGCTACCTCTGATTGTGTTTTTTTCTCTCCGTTTAGAAGGCATGACATGTAAAGTGTTGCAGCAGCCAATGCCAATGGGTTTTTACCTGCAGAGGTTCCTTTTTGAGCCAACTGGGCAAGAGTCCTTAGTGTATCCCTTTGTGTCTTTTCGCTGATATTTGCCTTATTTGCTATTTTGGTAACAAATTCCGAGGCATTACATGGATCTAGTGACATCTCGAGATTTTCAATTAGATTCCTACAAGCCCGACTGACCTCCTTCTTGCTTACATTTGCTGCTTGAGATACATCGGAAAGAGAACGAGGAATTGCAGTCTGTCGACATGCCAGATAAAGAGAGGCGCACATTATACCTTTTGCACTACGGCCTACTGTGAGTTTCTTTTGCATAGCTTTACGGTAAAGATATGCAGCATTTTCGGCTGTCGAATCTGGAAGCCCCAATTTCGTTTTGAGCGAATAAAGAAGTAGTAATGCCGATCTCAATGTTCTGTTAGATGATGCGGTCCTACTTCTGCTGTTAAGCAGTTTCAATCTGCCAAAAGTATTTTTCATATAGATAGACAACGAATTACCCATTGCGTCCTTATTGGAAATAACCGTCATCATTCCCATATCATACATGGTAAGTGACTGTTCCGGTCCAGTCCTTGTCTTTGAGACAAACTCTGTCGCATCAGAGATATGTTCTGGATTTGGATCTATTGATTTTTCAAGAAGAACGCGTCCACAAGAACCACAGATTATCTCCCCGGATGAAGTATCGGTGATTATTGGTTCGCCTATACAGCCTGAGATAGGACATTTCGGTGATGTCATATCTAAAACTTCATCCATTTTCTCTGGCGATATATTTCCAGAATAGGAATCATCGAGAAAGACTTGTTTGGTGGTGTTTGTTTTGGCCATGATCATACCCCCCATGATTTTTTCGGTATCACAGGAATGCGATACATACTCCATCCTGATTTTTCTTGTATCATCTCAACTGCAAGCTCGGCTTCATTTTGAAAAAGAGTTGCTAGCCTTTTAGAGGCAAGATTACCTATGTTTGAAAATTTATAGTTCATTTGAACTTCAAGAAGTGTGGCATGTCCTATCGGGGTCAGCAGTATTGATTTTGTTCCCGCTATTACTCCTTTAACCCATCTTATACTAATTTCTTCTTTTGGATAAATGACTAATTTCTGAATACATCTATTGTTAGCGCCTAGTACTATTTCACGAGTGATCACATTTCCCACTCTTGAGAGATTTTTAATAGATGTAATTCCTCTCCAAAAATACGAGTCGTTATCAATATTAGATATTATATGCCATATTCTTTCTTGTGACGCATTAATCTGTAATCTTACCTTAATTTCGACCACTTGTATCCTAGGTTGATTTAGCATAAATCTTGGTAAGTATACACTGCACTACACTGAATTTTTTGAATGGTAGAGAACAGAGCAAAACGCATGTTTTCATTTTCTCAACGATATTGAAGAACAGCTGTTTGTTTCCAAAAATTGATTTTGGGTATCTATAAGGCAGATAGATTTAATTTCCAATATGGCTTCGGATGACAGATCTGGTCTTGCAGATATCTTGTATAATTCCAAAGAGATTGTCAGTAAATCAATTGCCCAGAAGACAAATTATATCAAGGATGAACTAGATGAACCAAAACACAAGATAGTAAATCCCCTCTTGTTTGCAAAAACAAGAGAGATTCTTGGAAATTTGATATCTAAACGTATGAAAACATCAGGTGGAACAGATGTTGATTGGCTGATTGAACATCACGGGGGATTCATGATTTTTGAACTTAAAATATTTCATGATGATAGAATGGTCATCTCAAAGGCTCAAATGATTGCTTATGAAAAGATATACGAGAATCTTTCTAAATGTCATGTGTTATTCATAGGCCATGACGATATTGATTTTTCAAATTTGGACGACCCCGTATGGTTGTTTGAGATGAGAGAGTGGAAATCAAGATCTATACCACATGTTGAGGATAGTCTCATAGACCCAACTTATAGTGTAAATGAAGTAACTGGGTATAGAGTTGAAAGAGATTTTATGGAAAAAATTGATGTCAAGATGCTAAGAGATAGGATAGACTCTATTTGGAATGAATTTGAGAAAATAAAATGTTAGCAGAATGATGTTTTCAACGTTTTAGATTATAAATAATAATCTTAGATAACAACAATCTACTAATACAGTCCATGCTCTTTCACTGAATGATAAACAACATAGCATGTACGTGAATGGGAATACGCTATGCCATTTAGTTCTCAAAAACGATACAACTGCGACAAATGTAAGTATGGCAGCTGGAATCGAGGGATAGTATGCAGTATATTCCTGCATCTAGGAACTAGTAGATCCAAACCAATTCCCACACAGTCTCATGGTAATTCATCTGATTCGGGAGCACAATGCTTGTGAACCCATTTTCCTGATGAAGTTTTTGAGATTTCATTACCTACACTGATTTCAGCGTTACACTCAGAGCAGGTTGTCTTGAACTTTGCTTTCATGATCTTCTAAAACGGTACAGGTAGATAAAGTATGAAAAAGCGGAAAATAAATACAATGCATAGGCAGTCTCCTTTTGTTTTATCAAACTAGTCACAAATAGGAATTTTGAATACACGGTACAATCAATACCAAAAGAGTGAAAATAATGCGCAAGTTTTCAAACTATTGTTTTTTAATTATTTTTGCGTCAATTCTATTCATTCCAGCATATGCTGCTCAAAATAACATAACTGATTCAAACCTTCAGGTAGATCTAAACTATCCAGATATAGTGATACAAGGAAAAGAGTTCGTGTTATCAACTATAGTAAAGGCCATGGCTGATCAGGTATCAAATATTACAGTTACAATAACCTGTCCAGAACTTCAAATACAACAAAACAGCTTTCATCTCGACAAACTAGCAAAGGATTCCACCTTTGGAAATGACTTTAACGCCACAGTAAAAGATAGTATTCCTGATGGGAGTTTCGTTGCAAATGTGGGAGTGGATTATTTCATAAAGGGTTTCTTTGATCCCCAGCCTGTAGAGCATACTGTCACTCAAACAGTCCAGTTATTTGCAGCATCAAAACCTTTCCTAGTGCTAGACATTCAATCTCCAAATGATGTATTTGCCGGAGAATCATTTTCCATCAAGGGGGCTATAACAAATCATGGTGCTAATGCCCACGATATAGAACTTTCCGTGTTCTCCTCGGACATACAACTTGCAGGAAAAAAATCATTTGATATCACTGACTTGGATGCTGGAAAATCCAGTGATTTTGAATTTGTAGTGCAGACCCAAAAGGAATTGAGTAACCCCCTCCAAGCAACCATTCACGTAAATGGAACATACTCTGATGATGATGGAAAGACACATTCCATAGATAATTCGTTTAACATCTTTGCCAGACAAAGAGGCATGCTCGAGATTGGAGACGCAAATGGCATTTGGATAGGACAGTTCTTCATTGCTCCCGTTGTGGGGGTTGGAAGCATCGTATCAAGCGTAATAGGCTTTATGATATTTTTATGGCACTACAAGAACAAGAAGAAACAAAAACAGAAAAAAACAAGAAAAATATCATGATTTTTATTAAAACAAAAGTTTGAATTTTTAGATCTAAAGTACATGACCATTTTTGCAATTCATCATCCTTAAATTAGCAGCCAATTCTCAAAATTATCGACAACCCAAATGTCAAAAATATTAATCAAGGGATGAATTGTAGGAGAAACTGTCGTGACAATTAGGTTGTAATTCTTTTTAGTACGCACAAACACGTCTCAATTGGATCAATGAGTAAGGTACCAAATTCAGCATCTGACTCTATACTTTTTATTTTAGTTGTTTAAACGATATAAAATGAAGAAATGTTCAAAATGTAGCGGAATTCTTTTTGACATAGGAAAGAAATTCGTATGTACCAGATGTGGATTTGAAAAGCTGGCTAGAAGATAAAACAAGAAAAAATTAAAAAACATCTAATATGTTTGATTTTCTTCAGCCAAGACCAAATTGAATTTATTTTGATTTAATAGAATTTTTGTAAATCTCATTTTATAAAGCTAAAAATCAGAGACCTTCTGGAAATTGATAGAATGATGGCATGTTAGGCGGCGTTGTGCCGTATACAATTGCTATTTCGTCATGTGCATGAAGTTTCGTGTTTGCCAGATTTGTAGATACCTCTTGCCCATTTACAAAGATTATTGGCTCTCCATCAGGAGGTGCTCCTGTACGTGTCTTTTTCCATATATCAAGAAATTGAGTCAAGCTAAAGTCAGTTTGTTGTGGAGACTCGATGTGCATTACGCCAGTATTGTCGTGCGTATGAAGCCAGTACAAACAGGCAAATTGTGTGTTATTTGGACCTCCAGCCATTATTCCAATATATTGAGGCACCGTAACATGTTGACCATTAACAAAGACGTCAAGATGCGCGTGTATATGAAAAGTGGTGTACTCTTGCGTCTCACAAGGGATCCCATCAATTGCTGCGTAATTAGCGTCTATCGTATTGTCTGTTTCATGAAGATAATATGCTACACCTGCACCTATTGCAACAATAATTCCTATTGCAATTAGTTTGTTCTTTGATCCCTTGTTGTCAGGTATCTTTTTGTCTTCATCCTTGCTTATTTTTTTGACCATCTTGTGGTTCTCTAGTCACGATAAACGGCGGTCCATATTTTAACCCATTTACAACCCAGTACGATCAAGAAATTAAAATATGATAAATATTCAGGTTCGCTAGTCTTACATGAGTTAACCTCCAACGGTTTGAATTAAATAATTCTCAAGGAAATACACTATAATGCAGAAGCAGGCATTAAGGTTGGTTTTCTCAAATGTAACATATGTCACGCTCGCAATTGGAATTTTTGTGGGATTGTTTCTTCTTTTGGCATACATGTCACAATTTCTTTTCTTTGAGCCAAAATTCTTGTTATTTGTGCAAGAAAGCGAAATTTTAAATTTCATCCTCATAGTTACAGTCGCATCGCTCTCAGGTCTTGTCACTAGTCTTAGCATATACCGAATTCGCTCACTAGGAGATAGCGTGAAAAAATCAGGAAGTGGTTTTTTTGGAACCATGATAGGAACGAGTGCAGGAGCATGCAATTGTGGATCTATAGGATTTGCAATAAGTTCTACATTCGGAGCAGTGGGTGGCACCGTCACTGCATTTCTTACACAATATGAGATGCCGCTGAGACTGGTCTCAATTGCAATTTTGGTTTATACATACTATATTGCAATAAAGGGGATCTCAAGTCAGTGCAAAATAACGCAAAATAACTACGATTCCAAATAGCTCTGCAAAATTCTATGTGAGATCACTCGGTGATCTTAAATAAGGAACTGAGGAGACAGAACTTGGAAAAAAATGGAGTCCAAGAAAGTAACAACAATCATGTTTTCTGGGATTTTTGCCGTAGTGTTACTGTATACAGGTTGTGCCAGTTTCCCGCTAGCGTTTGCAGATGAAGCATACTCGCTTGTGGCAAAGTGGGGGTCACTTGGAAATTATGACGGTATGTTAAACGTGCCTGCAAGTATAGCTCTTGATTCTACAGGAAATGTGTATGTTACGGACACTAACAATAATCGAATTGAAAAGTTTTCAAACGATGGTAAATTCCTTGCAAAGTGGGGAACATATGGCAGTGGAAACGGTCAGTTCAACTTGCCCACAAGCATATCTATTGATGATCAGGGAAATGTGTATGTATCTGACCAATCAAATAACAGAATCGAAGAATTTGACAGCTCTGGCAATTACATTCAACAGTTTAATCTGACACCATATTATCCATCTCGCATAGCAATAGATTCCTCTGGTGATCTTTATTTTTCTGACCCGACAAAAAATGTGGTAGCAAAATTTTCAAACAGCGGCCAGGCCATGACAAAGTGGGGCTCACTTGGAAATGATAGTGGACAATTTGACTCCCCAACTGGCATTGCAACTAACAGTGCTGGAAATGTGTATGTGGTAGACACAGGCAACAACCGTATCGAGGAATTTACAGACACTGGTCAGTTTATTGACAAATGGGGTTCTGTGGGTACAGGCAATGGGCAATTCAATTCCCCACAGGATATAGCTGTTGACTCTGTTGGCGATGTGTATGTAACAGATACTGGAAACTACAGGGTGGAGAAATTTACGAGCACCGGTCAGTTCATTACAAAATTTGGATCTTCTGGCACAGGCAATGGACAGTTCGAGGCTCCGTCAGGCATTGTGGTTGATTCTGCAGGAGAGGTGTATGTCTCAGATGCATCATATGGTTATCCAAGCATACAAAAATTTTCAATTAACTCTACTGGAACCACGGCAAAGAGTACAGTGCCAGAGTTTGGCGCAACAACTTTACTTGCCCTGACAGCATCCATTTTAGCTCTGATAATGTTTACAAGAAATACGTCAAACAAGATCTAAGAAAAGAAGTGTAAAAATATAAAAACACTCAGGTTTGATTTTTCCTTTATTGATTTGTCATGTTCACGTATTCTTCAGGGTCTTCTTCCTTTAGTCTTTGAAAGTAGATTTCTTCATATGGCATTTCATAGCCTTGCAGATTTTCTATTTAAGCAACAAATTGATGAATCAGTACTCATCAAGTCAAAAAAAGCAAATTTGGCATCACCCTTCTTTTCCTAATACCACATAGTCCAGCGCCGCGGAATCAAAAAGATAAGAACTGGCGTATGGATATTGGTTCAGCATGTGCTGCGAGAACGAATACAATGCGCTGATCAAGTCTACCGAGAAACTTTATGAGATATATTATCAACAAGAAAATGCTGATTTTGCATTCTCAAATGCTCTTGTAAGCGCACAAAATCACATGATTGCATCAGGACTGGTAAGACTAGTCACTGCCAGTGCAAGTGAGATAGTAAATGCTCTAGAAGACAATGCTGAAAAGGGGTTTTTTGAGCTTCATGATGCAGCAGAAAACAAGGTTCAGATAGATGCCGTAGCGAAGGTGGCTGAAGAGTCATACCGTGATACGTGCCAGAGATATGATGAGTGTGTCAAGAGACAAACAGTCGAAGAATGAAATACGGTGTCAAGAATTGAAAATCATAATTTTAGTTAATATATGATAAGAAGTGGTTTTAATGGATGGAATTGGACTCTAAACGAAGAAGATCAATCAATATGTTCGCAATCTTTATTGTTCTTCTCATAGTTGTACCAGAAACCGTTGGGCATTCTTTGTTTGACAAACCTCATCCAACAAGCTCGTCTGTTAACGCTGCGGTTTCCCTGACTGACAAACTCAACAAGGGTTATCCCGAGACAAACTTTGGCTGTCACCTAACAATTCAAAATGATCCCTCATCATCCTCTGACATTTCTAGGGCAGTAGGCCTTGAAGGAAAATATGGTGAATACACCTGTGGAGCCGATGAAAAATAAGCCCTGATTAGCCGTAAGGTGGTCTAGAGCTTGATGTTGATGACGGGTGCGGTGTAGAAGACTGTATTGAATCAGGTGAGAATTTGTGCCCAATCGACCACAGTAAAAACAAGGAGGCAAACTTTACCCTTTTCAGACATTGCATAAATGCAGTTCTTGTGATATCTTCTTCGTAGACAGTATCTCTAACGATCATTCGTTCTGGCATGAGTTTGTTTGGATGGAATTCGTGGTCAACCTTAAACTTTAGCAACTCTCTTTGAATATGATTAAAGAAATCAGATCTCTCCTTTTCTGGCATTGTAGAGAGTAGTTGCAAAAATTCCTTTGGGTTCTGCAACGCGCTTCCCAATATGACAAAGTCTTTGTTTTTTAGCTTGACAATGTCTGCAAATGTCCCCTTGCCATGAAGATTAGAAATAACAAGATGGAAATCAGACGCTTCTTCAATTCTCTCCGATACTGCAAAATCTTCGTTTTCTAGCCATCTTTTTATCTTGTCTTTTAACACGCTCTGGCTCAACGATCAAGAGTTACAGACCCTAGGATTTAATGGATCCTTTGTAAATTTCTTAGACTTGATCTAGAGATGTTTAAGACAAAACAATTAGTTTACTAGTATTCTTGCCTCAAAGATGGGAACCAGGCCGAGTCCTACAAATATACCTGATGTATCTCGAACCAATGAGGAATCAATACTCTTCTGGTGGTCTCTCCAAAATTAGATCTTAATTTACTCGTATCGTTATCCTTAAATGAAAAGTGATAGATATTCATCAGCTTTTGTTATTAGTATTCAACAAGCTAGCTTATTTTGAATAGTATGTAGAAGAGATCCGATCAATCAAGGTTTGTAGTTGTCTTTGTTACTCTCATTATTATTCCACTCATAGAAATAGATGAGAGAAAATACCATCCCCAGAAATACATGTCGTTTTCATGGGCACAGTGGGTCTTGGCTTCGTTCTTTACATCATCAACAGAACATGTAAGATGGAAGATATTGTCAGGCAGCACATTGAGAGGAATCGGAGACTCGGTAATGGTATATGCAAACATGTGAGGTAGTAGGAAATAGAAAACAAGCAAGAACGGAACAAACGTCAGGGCCATGGGTCGCATATTCATCTGCATCAGTTCCATGTTCAGCTTGTTCATGTATGGAGATTTCTTGTTTAGTTGGTCGATCTTTTCCTGATCCTTTGCTTTAAAGGCAGCCATTCTTTCTTTCTGCCAGGACCTTGTTTCTTTCATCAATCTCTTTAGTTTGTCCCTGTCCACTAGTTTTTTTCTTATTGCAGCGTTGAATAGGTTTAGCATAATTGCAATGCCAATAATTCCAAATGCAGACGGAATCACTCCTTTTATCCACGGGTTAGCACTACCAAGTTGGTTTTGACCCATACCAGGTATCTGCAGGTATATGGAATTTAGGAATCCAAGGATTATAGCTTCCATTTTGGTTGTTTTTATTTTGTATATGGCGTTTTAAAAGTTGATGCATCCAAGCAATCGATTGCAACCAGTCTAGGTATAATTTGTTCTTGATGTTATTGCTTTTATGGAGCTGATCCTAGTTGATAAAGGTGGCACTCAAAGAAAAAGACCGAACTATGCTTAAAACAATGAT
>JBOGRA010000013.1:0-26119 GCA_050749325.1 Nitrosotalea sp.
CGCCTATCTTTTCAGCACTTTTAGAAAGATTTTCGTCTTTTGTAACTATGACACGCCTTTGATTCTCTGCAAATTTGATCAATTCTGAATCCTCAATTGAAGACTCGTACTTGGAATCATAGCCAAGAATACGCAACTTTCTTGCCAAGTTCCCAAGCATTGCATCTACAACAAAACTAGGCCTATGTGCACTCAATTGTATCCTTGAGGTACTGTTACGTTATAAGAACATAAATCTGATCGCTTAACTTGATCACATAGATTAGGCAGATTGCAGGCCTCTATTATTTTCGTGCAGAGAACTTGCCTTTGCAAGGACAATTCAATAGATTTTATGCGTACTAACTCGAAGCAAGACTAGAAGATTTTGTTCAAATTGCACATCGTATAACACTCTAAGACTGTTGTCCCAATTCATATGTATGAAGACAATTTAATGGACCTGTTTTATGATCTCCCATCTTTCGCGGATCTTGGCTTGCTACAAGATCACGTACTGCTCTATAGTTTTCTTTTGTAGATCTGAGCTTAGATGTTTGTAGTCTCGATTAAAGACATTTTTTCTGTGAATCAGCCACAAAATACATCTGCTCAGGAATTTAGATCTTTTTCTAGATCATCAATGTTCTCAAAAGTCTTGCCTTTGAGTTTTCCAGCCTTGTAGAGTTTGGCAACTTTTTCCTCTTCTGACCAGAGTTTGTCATCTTTTGGTTTTTGTACAGCTTTTACCAATATTTTATTCTAGCCTTTGCTTTTAATCAAGTTTACGGATATGTCTTCTACACTGAACCTTCATGTCCAATACCTGACTCTACTATGTGACTATCGCCAGCAGGAAGTGCACGTATAAAATCATCAATATTAAATGCCTTGACAACATCTTGGTTTTCTGCAAGTTTTAGAAATTCCAATCTTACCTTTTTTGCAAGATCTGTCATATCAGTTCCAGATGGTTCGATAATTACATAAAACAAGCATCTCATCTTCACTGCTGGTAGTGGACCAGACATGATTGTATATTTGTCATCTTTTTGATACAACCCTATGGCTAGCTGCAAGTTGGAAACTTGAACAAAGTTTCTAGTACCCTCTATTGGGAACGCCCCCTTTGCAAGAAATTGACCTGTAGGAGCTCCCATCTTGATCTGATCTGGTTTTACCCAGTAGGCATTTAATCCGTACAATCCTTCCCTCCACGCTCTACTAAAGCAGACCGTAGCTTGCGCCACTTCTGTCATGCTTGATACCCTGTCATCTTTGCTATCCTTTAGGATAAAAAACGGCGATCCTACTATCTCTGCGTGGAAGACTCTGTCATCCTTACCTAGGTGTTTTCTAATTACCGAAGAATTGGAAGATGCATCTCGTCCTCCAATTGCCAAAAGTCCATCTGAAGTAAAAAACCACCTGTATCTCTCATACCATTCTTTCTTTTTCTGTATTGCAAAAACAATGGAATTTTGTGCGATGGTGGCCTGCTTTCTTAATGCCCCCAAATTCTTTTCAGTCTTGATTTTTTCTGACCCTATTGTCTCAATTGCTTTTAATTGTCGTTTTGATTCGTTAAACAAGACAGAAGCTATGGCCTGAATCGATGATTGCGGGTTAATCTTTACTTTATCTTCTTCGATATTTATCATTAGTATGCCACTTTCTCTTATCAGAGAAGAATGGTATTCTTGCAATAGTGGTGGAACTCTTGAATCCTCAATGGATGTAACTCCGATTGATGCCAAACCAAAGAGAGCTTTGGCAACTTTGGATATTGATTCAGCTCTTTGTTTAACCAATAAGATTGCCTTGTTTTGCTCCTCAAGTTTATGCTCAACCTCCGTTATCTTTTGGCTTACGGTATCAGTCTGCGTCGTCTTTCCCTGCTCTAGAAGATTCTCAGAAAATAGTGAATCCAGCCCTTCCATAAAACTAGATACTTGGCTGACATTTTTTTGCGAAACATCTCCAAGCGGTATGGGATACACGTCTGCTTCTCTGTCATCACGAACAATGCATGGCTCGTGTTCTCCATTGACAACTTTTTCAATCATCTCACTAGTTGCCTGATATATCATGGCAACCTCTTCGCTAGACAGTGTGTTTCCCAATCTCTGGCCGTCTACACCAGATCTCTTCATTATCTCCTCTGCATATTTGGAGGGCAATCCCAGAGTTCTGCCAATCCATCTGACTGTTACAGTAGATGCAGATTTTATCTCGTCCAGATCTTTTTGTGTCACTTTAAAAATATCTAAGCCGCTTGATGGAGGAGGGACATATGTTAGACCAACCCCTAACTTTCTATGTCTTACATCAATTGAATGAAGAAGTGACAAGATCTTCATCTCTTTATTACACAAAAGCATGTTGCCATCACCAAAAAACTCCCCAATCAGAACAAATTCTTGGTTGAAACCGCTAAATGTAACTTGGACTATTCTTTCACTACCAATTTGCTCAACGTTAGTAATTCTTGCGCGAAGAAGATCATTTCTGAGCCTCTTTACCAGTCTGTTCTCCTCCATCTGACTTATCTTTACATTAGTAATCCAAAATCCAAATGTGGAAAACATGAGCAAAAGATCTGGCTTTTCGGGATGATGCAGCTTGAAGAGAAGACTATTGCGAGTTATACCGTAGATATTGCTTACATAATAGTCCTTTGTCTTACTGGATATTTGGTTTACCAGATAACATAATTCAATTCCTGCAAGTGTCATAATGAATCGTTATCACTCCAAAATTATACTCTTGCTATTGGGGTTCCAACCAAACATTTTAAACAGGATTTAACAGAGTGAGTTTGAAAATTTACTTGGTAAGACATCCAAAAGGCAAAGACAGCGATAAGAACTCAGGACCCAGTGATAGCCCTGCAAAGGACGCACCTCCTGAGGAACCGCGTGCTATGGAAACTGACGAATCTAGGATAAAGAGTGGCCTTGACAAGGTATTTTGGTTGCGCGTTGGCTTGGGCATACTAGCAGGAGCTATTTCTGCCATAATTGGAAGTCCCATGGATGTGAATTCGAGGATATTTATGGGATTTGGAACCATGATCGCACTGTTCATAGTTTCATATGGAATTGCCAAGTCCCTTCGAGTACCGCTCTTGCCATCAGACAAGAGAAAACTTATCATGACTGGTATTGGGAGCTATTTCCTGATGTTCATATTTAGTTGGATTCTGATAAATACCATAATCAATCCAGATGTTGGCATTGGAATAGTGCATTAGACAAGCGCTAAATATCCAAAACACCTTTTCACTTAATTATATGTGGAAATATAGAACACCTGGCATTCCAGATGAACTATTTGAAAGAGCAGAAGAGGTGCCAATTACAAAAGAAGAAGTGCGCACAGTACAAATTAGTAAAGGCAGGCTTGACCAGGGCCAAACTGTATATGACATTGGATGTGGAAGCGGGTCTGTATCAGTAGAAGCGGCCCACCAAACAGGTGTATCAGGTAAAGTTTTTGCAATTGATTTTGATCCAAAGGCAGTAGAACTTAGCAAGAAAAACCTGTCAAAGTTTGGGATATCAAATGTTACAGTCATTTTAGGAAATGCGTTAGAAAAAATTTCAGAGCTTCCTGCAGCTGATGTCATATTTATTGGAGGAACAGGAGGCGATACATCTGAGATACTAAAACTATGTGAAGCAAAGCTCAAACAAGGGGGCAGAATAGTGATAGGGATCATTTTGATTGAGACCCTTTACTCTGTGCTTTCAGCTATAGAAAAACTCCAATTTTCATCTGTTGACATTACACAAGTCACAATATCCAAGAGCCGCAAGACATCTACTGGTACTATGATGCTAGCTAGAAATCCAGTCACCATAATCTCTGCGACTAAAATCTAACTTTTAATTAGGCACCACCACGACTTTCCTTAAATGGCTGAATTGACATGTGTTGGATGTGGTCCTGGAGATCCCGATCTTCTTACCGTAAAGGCAGTAAAGGCCATTCAAAGTGCAGACGTAATCATGTGCCCTACTTCAAGAGAAGGCAAAGATAGCATTGCATACTCCATAATATCATCATTAGTTGATAATTCCAAAAAACCTGACATTTTGAATCTTGTATTTCCCATGGTAAAGGACAGGGAGACTTTAGAGAATACATGGGAAAACAATGCACGCATAATAGCTGACAAAGTAAAAGATGGGAAAAACGTTGTATATCTTACAGTGGGAGATCCGTCACTATACAGTACATGGATTTATCTGCAACGCGAGCTAAAGTCAAAATATCCTGAAATCAAGATAACAGTAGTTCCTGGCATAGTATCCATGTTTGCTTTTGCATCCAAGGTCGGAATCAGCATAGCAGAAGGGGATGAAACGGTTGCCGTGATACCTGCGTGCTATGACCTTTCCAGAGTAAAAGAGACTGCAAAGAACTGTGATACCATGATATTTCTAAAAGATGGTAGGTATTTTGATCAAGTCATTACATTACTCAGAGAGGCTGGCTTTCCTGACAGCTCACTTTTTGCCATAGCTCAAGACGTGGGAACAAACGAAGAGATTGTAAAGAAGTTAACACTTGGCGAGGTCACAAAGGACACATTGACAAGCAAATATTTTTCAATCATGGTGGTCAAACGTGCGTAAAGTATACTTTGTTGGCTGTGGTCCGGGTGATCCTGAACTAATTACTGTCAAGGCCAAAAAATTAATCCAAAAAGCTGACGTGGTAGTATACTCTGGCTCGTTGATCCCGCCTGGGATAGTCAAGCTCTGTAAAAGAGCCCAGCTGCACGATGCTGCAAAACTAGTAAGAGAAGACATTTTCAAGATTCTACGAAATAACGCATTGAAAGGAAAACTAGTTGTTAGATTACATGACGGCGATCCTTCAATATATGGTGCAATAAGAGAGCAGACTGACAACCTCAAAAAGGAAGGAATAGAGTTTGAGGTAGTTCCAGGAATTACTTCCTTCTTGGCATCCGCTGCAGCGCTGGGCTGTGAGCTTACCCTGCCCGGTGTTACGCAAACCATCATTGTAACAAGGGCAGAGTCACGAACCAAAGTTCCAACAAGAGAGAAAATCTCAGAGCTTGCCAAGCACAAAGCTACCATGATATTCTATCTGAGTGTTCATCTCATATCAGATATTGTTAAGGAAGCCATCAAGGGAGGATACCCCAAGTCAACTCCTGTAGCAGCTGTATATCGAGCAAGCTGGAGCGATGAAAAAATAATAAAAGGCACACTCGAAAACATTGCAAAAAAAATCAGAGATGAAAAAATTACAAAAACTGCAATCATAATTATAGGTGAAATTGTAAATCCCAAGCACTATGAATATTCCAGACTATATGACAAAGCTTTCAGCCATGGGTACAGAAAGGCAAAAATTATTTCATAGCGGGAGTACTTTGTTTTTGATTCCCAGTTTTTGCAACTTTTTTTGAAAAGTTGTGATATTGCCAGAGGCAAAGATCTTTAATTTGAATGTACTTGATTTCTTATTCTTTAGTAGAATTGCAACCTTATCAGCTATAACATCTGCTGGATCAAGGAATGTTACATCGGGAAAGATCTTCTTTAACATTGGTAGAAGGAATGGGAGATGTGTACTAGATAAGGTCACGACATCAACTCTCTCCTTCTGAATTTGTTGTAGTACATCTATGATCTTTTTTCTGCAAAACTCTTTTTTAGAAATAAACTTTCCAGATTCCACAAGCTCCACAAGTGGCGACGCGTTAATCTTGATCACTCTGATTCCTTTGGGAACTTGTTTTTTGATGTAATTTTGTAATTCCTTACTTTGAGCAACTGATCTTGTGGCAAGAATTGCTATTGAATTTGTACTTGTCTTCCCTACAGCATCTTCTAATGGAGGATAAACCCACACAATTTTTGATTGTTTTTTTGGATTTAGCAAAAGCGATGGCGTGTTTGAAGCAACCACTATCAAATCAGGTCCAAATTTTTCTTTTAATTTTCTAATGGTTGACTTGGTAATCTTTCTTAATTCACTAATAGATTTTGTACCATATGGAAAATTGTCTTGATCAGCAAAATAGATAATTTCAGTTTTAATCTTTTTTTGAATTGGTTTTATTATGGAAAGGGAACCTAAACCAGAATCAAATACTGCTATCTTTGACACAACTTCAAACCGGTTTTGCCAGATTTATTTTGTGAGCTTAATTTAGCCTAAAGTTGACGATAATATACACCGTCTATTAAGAACTAACTTTCAAACTAGCAGCCATGACCGGCTTCGATAAGACCTGGACTCGTCCCGAGTCTGCAGGTTTTTCCGAAAAATTACGTGAAACTGTAAAACCACAGGGAGCACTCAAACCTAGAATTGAGGGCGCTGTGAACAAATTACAGGGTCAAATATCGAAGATGGATTCTATGCTGACAAAGCTGAGACAAAGAGATGAACAGCTTTTCAAGCGAATCGTAACCGCCATGCAACAGCACGATGCGAGCACAAGCAGAGTTCTGTCCAATGAGCTTGCCGAGATAAGAAAGGTCACAAAAATGCTAGGAAACGCCAGAATGGCACTAGAGCAAGTACAATTGCGTCTAACAACAATACACGACCTAGGAGACGCAATGGTAGCAATAGCTCCTGCAATGTCTACAATGAAGGGACTCAAATCATCCCTTGGAAGATTTATGCCAGAGGCAGATTCCGAACTGAACTCTATGACCCAGACACTCAATGGACTAATGATGGACTCGCTGGCAGGAGGAGACTTTAACGTAGACTCTGACGTATCAAGCGAAGAGACAGACAAGATACTCCAAGAGGCATCCGCAGTTGCAGAACAACAAATTGGCGACAGATTCCCATCAGTTCCATCACCCTCCGGCGTATCGTCACAACCAACATACGAGTAGGGGAAACTCGAATGGGGAGATGGGCGAGAACGCTTCTTTTTATGTTATAATATAGGTCTGATTCCTTTCATCAAATCATACTTCAATTCTTATTTATTGTCCAGTATTTTCCTAGCCTTTGCAAATATCATCGACCATTGCTTCCATGTCAGACGTCCTGTCTGGGTATTTTGTCTGCTTGGATGATATGAACATATTATTGTCAAATGTTGATGTGTAAATGACTTGCCATGAGAAAAATCAACGCCCTTTATTTGCAACAGCTTGCAGCACGTATCAAAGGCTATCCTGCCAAGGCATACTATTACCTTGACTTTTTTTAGCAAAGAAAACTCTTCTCCCAAATAGGGAAAACAGTTTTTAAACTCTTCTTTTGTGGGTTTGTTTTGTGGTGGCGCGCACCTGACTGATGCTGTGATATATGCATCATATAGTCTGAGCTTGTCATCAGCCCTAAGACTTGTTGGCTGTGAAGCAAAACCGTTTTCATAAAGTGCTTTGGCAACCCAGTCTCCTGAACTATCTCCAGTAAACATTCTTCCCGTCCTGTTTCCACCGTGAGCAGCTGGAGCAAGTCCTATGATAAATAACCGTGCGTGAAAATCTCCAAAACCGGTAAGAGGTCTTCCCCAGTATTTTTCCTCAGAAAATCTCTTTACTTTATTTCTTGCAACACTGCGTATATATGAATAAAGTCTTGGGCACTTCTTACATCTGATTATTTTTTGATTTAGTTGATAAAGAGAATTATCCATTTTTGCTTAATATCTTTTTTGAACTCGGATTCTTTCTCGATATATAGATCAAACCAATTATTGATATTAATAAAACAACATTTGGCAACGAAAACTCTGGTAGTGATTCATCTGGAGATATCATTTCCCCCCATTTTACTGGTGATGGTATTGAAAATGAATTTTTATCAGAAATCTCCTCTGGCCATGTATACATCTTATTTTCTTTTGCTACGTATGCACCTGCAAAGAATCCATATTTGTCAGAACTGCCAAAAATCTCAATAGGAATCTTAAATTCATATGATGAGTGAGGAATATCGGAATATCTGTCATTTTGATCCGATATGCCTCCTATGGCAACTAAATTAGGATCATTTTTGATTTTTATAAAATGATTGGTTAAACCTAAGATATCTCCTCCCTGAAGGGTAATTGGATTACTTGAGCCTAAAGGAATCATAAAACAGTAATCGTCTTTCTGTGGATCGCCTTTGTCATATTTACTGTCAATACAAACTATGCCATAATCAGAAAGTTTTGAAAATTGATGTTGAGACAGAAAATCAATTAAAACATACAAGTTATGATAATCATGACCGGTTCTTATGATCAATGAATCGTGATATGCTGCATTATAGCTTGTTCTCTTCCATTCTTGTGTAAATGTCCACTTCCCATCAAATATTGTCTTATTGCCATCATCTCTATAGGTAAGAAGAATTGGTTCTGCATACGCTATATTCATACCAAAAATAATCAACACTATAAAAAAAATTGTAGCCTTTATCATGCTATTAAACCACATTAACTATGTTAAAATTCTTGACACACATAGATGATGATCTTTTATACTAGCAATCGAAATTACCATAGATGAAATCTAAAGTTATTATAGCTATTGCAGTAGGTATCGTAATTGCATTCATAGTTGGGATAACAATAGAAAATCAAACAGCAAACAAACCAACTAATAATCTAGTCCAAAACTCTTCACAATCACAACCTATTGGTAAGCAACTATTCCTAAATCTTACAGATTCAGTTGGCATGAAAACAAAATAAGTGGATCCGCTTTCTACAATAAAACCGGATTATAATTGCCAATTTGGAGTTTTTGTAGATTTTTCAATTCCAAAATGGAATTTCCAAGAAATTTTTAGTTCCAAAGCATTTTTCTTATAAAGTTTACAATTTTTTGAAAAGACTTATAAATTATTACTTTCTGATAAGTTCAATGAAGACATCACATAAGCAAATTGCCTTGATGATGGGGCTGATTGCTATTGCGTCAATGGGCAGTGCATATGCCTTGATGCAAGAGACTCAACCCACAACGAGAATTCAGTCTGAGGGAGTAAAACCACTAGGCCACTTGCAGCTTACTCTATATGGTCCAGATGGTTCCATACAGGCCTATAGACAAACAGACAACTTGGTTGTCAACAACGGAGCAAACGTTACTGCCAACGCTATCTTTGGTACAACCCTGACCACAACTAATGGCGCACTTAGTGGTGCGTTCAAAAACATAGCAGTAGGTACTGGCGCATCTGGTCCAACCTCTGCAGATACGGCTTTAGGAACTCAAAAAGGCCATAAAATTTTAGGAACTGTATCAAATTATGCACAGCGTGGATCTGCTTCAATTGCAGGAACATTTGCTGCTGGTAAGATCACAAACTCAACTACACAAGCAATTACTGAAGCAGGCCTCTTTGATGGCACAAACCTTAGCCTCAACTCAACCAATATGTTTGCAAGACAAACATTTAGTGCAATAAATGTGGGCTCGGCTGATTCCCTTCAAATCACCTGGGTAGTAAATATCACCTAGCCAATAGTACATCATAAACCACGGCTGGTGATTCCCTTATTTAATTAATTTTGACTCGGGTAATTTTGCGGAGTTCTAGATGTGATAATTTTTAGGTGGTAAGTTATGGAGATAGAAAAATGGAACAATCTATTTTAATTTGTATGTATTTTTCTAGGCAATGATATGATTTATGGAAATAAAATGTATAGAAAAAACGGGTACTTTAGTTACTGGAATATATGGAATCATTGCATCACAATCATCAAACACAGTTCCTACTGAAGGCAAATTCAGAGCAATCGATGAAGCTAAAAGTCCAGGCATGGTACAAGAAAGAACTAATCTAGTTTCTTACATTGAATGATACAAAATGCTTTTTCATATCAGATGAAAAATGACCAGAATTTTACAAAGTTCCACGAAGATTTGGCTCAATTCCAGTAGATGAACTTCCTTTAGGATGTGACAGGGATCAACAGTATTGTAAAATTTATCCTAGGATTTCACTCCCATTTCAAAGGGCAAATAGGATTCCATTTATGCATCGTGATTTAGAACCAAATCGTTTGTTTTGGGATGAACCAGCATACTGTCTACTGCACAGGCTGTATCATACGCTAATTTTTCCATCATGAACCTGCTTCCAATGGAATTTGTGATATCATGAATTGGAGTATTCTTGAATCGTCTATCAAATGTTCTACGGTCCGGCAGCGTGTGCAATCCGTATGCCATCATTATCTTCTGGTTGTGTTCCTATCTATACGAAAATACTGGTGTAAACAATTGTTGGATGGTATCCTCATCCATATCCGTACGAGATACATCGTAGTATCACAGTTGTTGGATAGAGATACGGTCTGCCCCTTTTATTGTCATCATATCTATACAACGATAACAAACCAATAAGATGTAGAATGCCAATAAGGAGGATTCTGTTGGTATCTTGCTAAAGGATCTTCGCTTGGTATGCATGTGAACAGTGAGTATCAGGAGAGGAGATCCTTAGCTTTTTCTATTAAACAGACTTGTTACAGTGATGAAATGGGTTTGTAATTATGCCCAACACTCAAACAACTGCTCTTTTTCTCTAAATTTAGCCCATGGCCATCTTGGCCTGCATTACCTCGGTTTTTGCCATTGTGGAATCCGTTTTGCAGGGTAACTTTCCCCTCTTTTTATGAAACATGTCCTCAGAATTACCTTTGAATGAATATTGGCAATGATGCAGTATCTGACCCAAAATATCTTGGCAAAATCTCTTTTTTGCTGGAAATTTTTGCTACAAAAAATAGATCCGATATTTTTCCAATGCAAGCAGGAGATAGTCTTTGAAAGCAATAATTGCAGTTTTATTAATCTCAATGCTTGCATCATCATCTGCAAGCGCAGACGCTCCACATTTTTCCGGCATCACAACCAGTTACCATCCATCACCTGAAACTGTCTCAAATGTATCACACCATCTAGCACTTGGCTTGCATGATGGGGTAAACATGAAAACAAACGGAGAATCTGATCAAAATAGTCAAACATCATCAAGTACGGAAAAAAAGATCGAGCTGTATGATGTCATGGCAATTGATACAAATGATCTTGGGTCCAATGCCATCATGCTAGTCAAGCAAACCGATGACAGGAAAATAATTATGGAACGATTGTACAATTTTGACAGAATTAGAGGCAAAGAACTTTCTGCTAGTAACATGTTTTCTTCTGATTTGATGCCATCTAACAAATTACTGTTGCCACTTTACATTGATAGTTTACAATTCAGTGCAGATCTTGGCAATAATGCAGTTTTTGCAAATGCAAAGATTAATGAAAACATGAAAACAGTTTTTGGTTCTGTTTATTTGATTGATTATGGATTATACTATAAAACATTTGATTATTTTGAAGATGTTGTAGCACAAGCTCATAGCGTTGTTGACACAAATCCAACCGCCTGGTTACCAGTTATCCTTTTGAGCTTTATACTTTTCAGAACCGAGAAGGTAAAACTTGGTTTTACATCAAGACAATTTTCCTCCCTCTGTCTTTTTGTTCTTGTATCATCTTCCATTGCAGTCATGCCTTTATCTGCATCTCCGTTCATTTTACAAAATGCATTTGCTGATACCGGAGATTCAAATGATTCACAAGTGGTTTCTACAAAACCAAACTCCACCCTCTCACTACCGTTATCAAATGATACTACCCCAAGCAGTGTACTTTCAAATTCCACCAGCCAAAACAGTGTACCATCAAATTCCACCAGCCAAAACAGTGTACCATCAAACACCACAATTACAAATCACAAACCAAACTCCACCCTCTCACTCTCGTTATCAAACTCTACCAGCTTGAACACACTCTCAAACGCCACCAGCTTGAACAGTACACTCTCAAACGCCACCAGCTTAAACGGCACACTCTCAAACGCCACCAGCTTGAACATATTATCAAATGCCACCAGCCTGAACAGTACACTGTCAAATGCCACCAGCTTGAACATGCTCTCAAACTCTACCAGCTTGAACATGCTCTCAAACTCTACCAGCTTAAACATGCTCTCAAACTCTACCATCTTAAACAGTACACTGACAAATGCTACCAGCCTGAACATACTGACAAACTCTACCAGCTTGAACAGTACACTCTCAAACGCTACCAGCCTGAACATACTGTCAAACGCCACCAGCTTAAACGGCACACTCTCAAACGCCACCAGCTTGAACATATTATCAAATACCACAAGCCTCAACAGTACACTGACAAACACTACCCGCCAAAACATACCATCAAATCCCCCAAGCCCCCCACCAATCCCACCGCCAGCTCCGTCCTTGCAATTTAACGCATCCTCTGGAGACATCAGCTCAAAAGGAGATGTAGAACTTGACAACTCGACTAACCAGACATCGCTAAAGCTTACAGGCCAGGGGTATGTTACCCAGAATGGCACACAGGCAAATGATCTATCAGAGCTTGCCATATCTGCCTGGGTAAAACCTGACTATAGCCAGGGTTCACCGCAATTTACTGTAGTAAGCAAGGAAAACTCGTTTATTCTTGCAGTAAACAACAACATGCCTACTGCCAAAAAGGCAGTATTTTCTGTCTTTGACGGCATCAAATGGAATACGATTGAATCAACTAGTACAATTCCTGAAGACTGGACATATCTTGTGGCTACCTTTAACGGCTCTTCCATTACACTTTACGTAAACGGCAAGCAGGAATCTGTAGCACAACTAACGGGAGTGCCGACAATAGAGGTAAATGGAAATATTGCAACAAAGACAGTAGACAATCTTTCATCTGATGCCGATGTAGTAATTGGCGCATATTACAATACCATAAGACAAAACCCCAGTAACGAGTTCTCAGGAAACATAGACAGTGTCAATCTCTACAAATCGCTCCTATCACAGGACCAGATAGAGCAGGCATACAATGCTGGTACAGCGCGTCTTGAAACGGAAAACATAACACAAACAAACCCTGCTGAAATTGCAAATGCTACCGGCATACTCCACTCAACACTTGTCTCCAACTCTACAGTATTTGGTAATGCCACCATTTCCATAAATGATACAGTTTCCACAAATGGTACCGTTTCAACAAATGATACCGCTCTAAATGGTACCGCTCTAAATGATACAGCCATGCCTGTAACTCCTTTACTAACAAACACAAAGAACAGCTATCTCCTGTCAGAGAGTCCAGAATTCAAGTTCCAGTACTTTTCTGATTCTGATATCCAAAAGTTAGACAACAAGACAACCGGGCTGCCCATACATACAAGACAGAATGGCAAATGGGCTGGAAAGGGCGATACCATAAATATACAACTGCTAGATCCTTCAGGAAGACAGGTTTCTATAGGATCTGCATTTGAAAAAGTTGCAAACGGCAAGTTTGACATTAAGCTTGATTCAGCAAGACAGGGACTGCCCGGAGTATATACAATAAAAACTACGCTGGTACGGGATGGAAAGACCTATACCACATCTGATCAATTTGCGTGGGGCCTTGTATCGCTTAACACAAACAAGAGCATCTACAGGCCAGGCGAGACTGCAAACTTTACTATAGTAGTGCTAGATAACGGTGGCCACTCGGTATGCAATGCAAACATTGCAATGAACATCAAAGACCCGCTCTATGGAATCACCACTATATCATCCGGAGATGGAATAACACCTGATTCGCAGTGCGGACTGTACGATGCGCAATATACGACAAAATCTGAAGGCAACTATACGGTAAACCTTACCGCACAGACTACATCAGGTACTGCCTACTTTGGCACGTCATTTCTGGTGCAAAACTCGTATCCATTTGATATAGTAAGAACGGCAGACAGCAAGATTGACCCCAAAACAAATCCAGACTCGTTTAACGTACGGCTTGACGTTGTATCATATGCCAATGCAACCAACATATCAATCCAGGAATCTGTGCCCTCGTCATTTAATGTCATAACAGACGCAAGCGTGCAGACAGTCGGGGATTCCAAGATACTTACATGGAATAAAGACTTGATTGCAAACAAGACCTCTGTCCAGTATACATATTCGGTACCGTTGCAGTACCCGCAGCTATATGCATTGGGACCTGCAAAGATAACGTATGACAGCCAGACATTTACAGAGGCAAGGCCCTGGTTTGTAGCTGTAGATCCGCCAGTTCATATAGAAACTAATGGTATTAGTGCCGCGACAAAGGCTACATCTGTCACTGTTACTGGTTTGAATGGTGCTGCAGGTAATACAACACACAGATTGGTAGTTGTCGGTATTGCCCTAAGAAGTGCGAAAACAGTAACCAGTGTTATATCTGGAGCAACGGGTACAAGTTGTGCTACCTCCCCAAGTGTAAGTTACATAGATGCTGGGGTAGGAGTTACAACAAGCGACTCCACTCCAACAATAACTCAAATATATTATTTGAAGGACAACAGAACTGATACATTTGATATATGTGTCACACTAAGCGGATCAACTAGGGTGTATGCGGTAGCAGCAATATTATCAGGAGTTAACACAAGTGGAAACCCAATAGGTTCTCACTGGGGTTTTACTGGAACAATTCCAGCAGTGGCCAATACCGTCTTCACTGATACCATGACAAACAGTACATCGGGGGACACCGTATTTGATATGTTGGGAATAACTGATGGTACTGGTACTGGTACCGTCACAGCGGCTTCACCATCAGTTCTTTTGGATACTGGTAGTGTTGGCGCTACTGGTACCTCAGCTCTTGCCATATCTGACAGTATGCAGAATGCCACATCAAGTTCTGTAGGTATGGGTTGGTCTACGTCAGGTGCAGATGTTAGTGAGACCTACGCTCATTCTCTAATATCTATAAAGCATAGTCCTGCAGCATACTCCCAGTCACTCACCGATTCCGTACCAATCACAGACCAATCAGTATCCACTTCTAGAATGATATCAACATCACTCACCGATTCCGTACCAATCACAGACCAATCAGTATCCACTTCAAGAATGTTATCCACATCACTTACCGATTCAGTACCAATCACCGACCAGGCAATATCCACTTCAAGAATGTTATCCACCACACTTACCGATTCAGTACCAATCACAGACCAATCAGTATCCACTTCTAGAATGATATCAACATCACTCACAGATTCCGTACCAATCACAGACCCATCAGTATCTACCTCTAGAATGTTATCCACATCACTCACCGACTCTGTACCAATCACCGACCCATCAGTATCCACTTCAAGAATGCTATCAAAGTCACTCTCTGATTCTGTACCAATCACCGACCAGGCAATATCCACTTCAAGAATGTTATCCACCACACTTACCGATTCCGTACCAATTACAGACCAATCAATATCCACAGCACAGGCAATATCCCAGTCACTCACCGATTCAGTACCAATTACAGACCAATCATCTACTGCACAAACAATATCCCAGTCACTCACCGATTCCGTACCAATTACTGATACCACATCCAAGCTAACATCAGTACCACTCTCTGATTCAGTACCAATTACTGATCAAGCAATATCTACCTCCAAGGTAATACTCCAGTCACTCACCGATTCCGTACCAATTACTGATACCACATCCAAGCTGATATCTACATCACTCTCCGACTCCGTACCAATCACCGATCAAGCATCTACCTCAAGAATGATATCCACATCACTTGCAGATTCCGTACCAATTACAGACACCACCTCCAAGCTAACATCAATACCACTCTCCGACTCTGTACCAATCACCGACCAAGCAATATCTGTCTCCAGTGTAATACTCAAGTCACTCTCCGACTCTGTACCAATCACCGACCAATCAATATCAACAGCACACGCAATATCCTGGTCACTCTCCGACTCTGTACCAATCACCGACCAAGCATCTACCTCTAGAATGATATCAACATCACTCTCCGACTCTGTACCAATATCTGATACCACATCCAAGCTAACATCAGTACCACTCTCTGATTCAGTACCAATTACTGATCAAGCAATATCTACCTCCAAGGCAATAGTCCAGTCACTCACCGATTCCGTACCAATTACAGACACCACCTCCAAGCTAACATCAATACCACTCTCCGACTCCGTACCAATCACCGACCAAGCATCTACCTCTAGAATGATATCAACATCACTTGCAGATTCCGTACCAATCACTGACCAATCATCCACTGCACACGCAATATCCACATCACTCACAGATTCTGTACCCATCACTGACCCATCAGTATCTGCCTCAACCGCGATATCCCAGTCACTCTCCGACTCCGTACCAATCACCGACCAGGCAATATCTACTGCACACGCAATATCAACATCACTCTCTGATTCACTACCAATTACCGACCAAGTATCAACTGAACAAACAATATCCAGGTCACTCTCCGACTCCGTACCAATTACTGACACCGCCTCCAAGCTAACATCAACATCACTTGCAGATTCAGTACCAATTACCGACCCGACAATATCTACCTCCAAGGCAATAGTCCAGTCACTTACCGATTCCGTACCAATTACAGATACTGCATCCAAGCTAGCATCAGTACCACTCTCCGATTCAGTACCAATTACTGACCAGTCATCTACCACACAAACAATAATCAGGTCACTCTCAGATTCAGTACCAATCACCGACCAAGCATCTACTTCAAGAATGATATCCAAGTCGCTCACCGACTCTGTACCAATCACAGGTTCAGCCACAGGAGCCAAAAACCTGGCTTCAAATCAACAACTAGTCGAGAATTCACAAACACAGGCTACAGCTAGCTCAGACAAACCGCAGCTAGTAGTTGTCAGCTCAAATGCAGAACTCTCAAATGTCACAGTTCCATATGCGGTATCAACTTCATCAATCAACTATTCCTCTATATCTACAACAAGCGGCAGTACCAATACGGCCCAGATATCAAACCCTGTTACCATAACAAAATATGACAGCAACAACTCTCCTCTTGTCAAAATAACAATTCCTGCAGATACCATATCTGGAACATCATGGGACGGCGTATTTGACATGCCAGCGGTACAAACCGGACAGAATCTTGTCCTGCCCACGCCATCAGGGCAAACAAGTACTGTAAATGTCGTATTCCAGATGGGCTCTAGCACCCCGCTGACATTTGACAATGCCGTACGGATGGTAATCACAGGCCAGGCAGGACAGCACGTTGGCTATTACCACTCTTCAACAAATACCGTTACCGAGATTACAACACTGTGTACCGATGATACCCAGGCAACAAACAACAACCTGCCAGCAGGAGGAGACTGTAAGATTAATGTTGGCTCTGATCTAGTAATATGGACATTGCACTCTACAGGATTTGCAACATGGAGTTCCAGTGTATCATCAACATCAACAGCTAGCGGTTCCTCTGGCGGTGGTGCAGGAGCTGTAGGGGTTGGTGCAGCAGGTGCAGAATCTAACTTTACATCTCTGGGTACAAGTGGTACATCTGGTATATCTGGAGCAATTCCTGCACCAGTGCTAAAGATTGACGGCATATCGTATAACCTGTGCCAGAATGATACCGTAAAGATACTAGTAGAGTATTCTGACAGCGCACCTGCAGTCATATTGCGCACATCCATGTCAGGAACAGTCCAGGCAGCACAGGATACAGTGCAGCCATTTGCACAGCAGAACCAAAACTCTACCATACAAAAGATGGTATATGTTGCACAAGTTGATCCAAAAGAAACATCATTTGAGGCAATGGCATTGCAGGCAGCAGACAACAATGTCTACTCTGTAGGAGATACGGTAAACGTATCAGCATGCCAGCAATCAATCAATTATGCAAACCCGGGTGCAACTGCAGAACAGGCAGGTGCGCCTGGAATATTTGATGTCATGCTACAGGCAGGAAACGGCACCGAGATTCCATCCTCTGTGCAAAACCAGTTTACAAGCTCCCAGCCAGTAAAGGTATCTGCCATAATCAACAGCCCGACACCGCCCAAGGTACAGCTAAGGTTTGTCCCATCAGGCAGCTCTGTTACTGCCTACTCTACAGTTGACATGGACGTAATCCCATTGCAGATATCAAACACTACATATACAGTTTCAGGAACAATTCCTGCAGATATGATGCAGGCTCCAGCTATATCATACTGGGTAGATGCCCAAAATACCGCAGGAAAAACAACTGATTCAGCACAGTATACAATTGGCGTCAAGCCAGCGTATGATATCGCAGGCACCCTTGAGATGGATATCCATCCTGTAATGGCAGAGGGTACTGCAGGTAGCCCAGTGGCATACTTTACCAACAATGGCACAGGACCAATATACGGTTCTGTCTCGCTTGTCGTTGACGGTAGTATAACATATACATCTCCCTCGCAGGTATTTGGAACAGGGCAGACAGCAGTAGACCTGAAATGGGATACGGTATCTGCCGGCAAGCTGCAGGAGTATAAAGTGAGGGCAGTTGCCAACTTTTACGACAAGTCATTTGAGACCTCTGCATCGCAGATAACAACATTTCCGTCAGTCCAGTCAGTTGCTTTACCACAATTGTCAACCCTGAGTGCGCTAAATGAAAACAACAATACCATAGCACAACCGTCAGTGCTGTACTCTTCGTTTAACGATAAAGGTACCATGAGATATGACGTCACTGCACCCGGTGGAATATGTGTCATAGGAGGCTCTGCTGATTGCCTGGTACAGAAATCAACATTTGGGCTTGCGGGCAACCTCAAGTCAGTAACCATAGGGGACCAGATATACAGGGTAAGATACTCTGGACCTGACAGCCCGCTTGAGCGATTCTCCATAACATCAGTAGATCCTATTGTGGGACCATGGCATGTAGGAGTTGACTTGCAGCAAGGCCTTGTACCACAAGCACATGCCGCACAAGACGTGTTCTTGAAGATACAGTACAGGAGTACTGATAGTTCGCTTGTTACACTGTTTTCACCGTAAAATGGGGTTTTACAAAATAACGGCAAGAAAGTCCATACACTTAGGGTGTTGGGGTAGTCAGTGGTGATAACAAACAGATCTTGCTATATGTCATGCATGTGCCAGTGTGTGAGAAGGCATGATGCCATTTAGAAATTGGGGCTAGTCGACAGAGCAATTTTAAGAAAAACGAAGTGACTGCAATGTTTTGCACTCATTTTAAGAATTACGAACCTGTAAATATAATAAAATAATTTTCATAAGAATGGAAAAAAATATTTCTGGCAGTAAATGATCTAGGCAATGATATCAAAAGACATGAAATGGTTACTAGTTATTCCAATATTGGTAGTTCTTTGCGTACCTGTAGCATATGGTCAATTATATCCCGTGCAATCTAGTACAGCTGGTACAAACACAACAAGTCTTGCCTTTCCCTTGGTTGCGTATACGCAAGATGGCCAGTACGAAGTGGACATGTCGTGGGAACCGCATCATATACTAACTGATCAAAAAATTATATTCATCTTTCAGTTCTATGACCATAAAACTGGTGCCATAGCGCCAATCGTAGATTATCAATTTGTGATATCGCAAGATGGTAAGGAACTTGCAAGAATCCCGGGAACGACCACCCAGGCTGGAGATTACAAATATTTCGCCTTTGACCAGCCAGGACCTGTAACTATTAGTCTTGAGAAAATAGCAGATGAGAACCTGTCTGTGTCGTATGATACCGTTGTTGACAAAAATCCACAGCCATCAGGACCTATCAATATAGTACAGCCTCCTCAAAACATATCAAATAAAGAAAGAGTGGTGTTCCCAATACTGGAAGACTCCGTCGTAGGCGTAATTATAGCATTTTTAGTATGGCTAGCAGTAAAAGACAGGATAGCGAAACGCTCAAAGCCTGATCTTTAAAATAATTTTTTTGTTCTGACCCTTTCTATACGAAGGTTGTCTATGCCGGCAAACTCTACGTCGTCGCCTGTAACAAGCTTTGACCTCAGAGTCTTGGCAGTTGCGGCAGCAAATGCATCGGCAAGGGACAAGCTATGACCTACCTTTAGCATGGCAGCTTCTTTCCACAAGGAGTCGTCTTTTACCGGGATTATCTTGATACCAAAGGATCTGATGTTTCTTTCCTTCTCATCAGCCATCTTTGTGCTCTTTCTACCGAGAATATAGTATAGTTCGGCAAGATTTATGACATTGATGTATCCTTTAATCTTCCCGCCAAGCACTTGTCCGAGCAAATCTGCAACATGGTCAGCTCCGTCCTCATCGAGGTAGAGCACAAGCAGGGCCTGTGTGTCAAATACAAGACTCACATACTATCGTCCGCCAGTTCTTCGTTCCAGCCTCTTCTCTTTTTTAATCTCCTCTGATCTTGCCTCTTTAACAAGTTGCCTTGATGTCTTGCCCCTGAAGAGTTCCTTAAGCGAGCCTTTTTCTGCCAGCGGGCCTGCAAGGGCCTTGAAAAGTACGCCCTCTTTTGTATCCACCGCAAGGGCCTTCTTTGTTATCTTGTGTTTCTTCCTTAGCTCCTTGGGTATGGTGGCCTGGCCCTTCTTTGTAACGGTGACGATGGTTTCAACCATTGATAGTAATACTATTATTTTTGTAATACATAAATTTTATGTATTACTTTGACCAACACGTCAGGGATGCGTGGATGGAAGACGCCTGCATCTGTGTACTATGACAAGAGATACTTTGGCAAAAGAGATGATACAAAAATACAGTCAGTGCCAGGCAGGTTAGGATGAACTTTTGAAACCACATGTATGGTTACGTTTTCATAACTTTTGATACTCTTTTCAAAACTTCGGTAAAAACACTGTCAAAAGAAGGAGGATCCTGTGGTAATAGAGGTTTCAAGTCTTGAACCCAATCTTTTTTCATGTCTAGCATACTCTCATTAAATTTCTCTAAACTAAATTCGTCACCATATAGACTAATTTTAGTTTGAACTAGTTGAGGATTTAACAATACCCGTTTACCAAAGAGATAATTCAAATCATAAAGATGTCGAGGTGCGCCTGAGTAAATCACCGCTCTAACTTTTTCCGCCATTATTTCTTCTATTGTCATCGATGGAACACTAAAACTTGGCAGTTCTGCATAGCTATGTAAAACTTTCAGATTTCTTGTCTTGTTTTGTACACTTTCTCGCAAACTCAAATCTATTCTTATATTATTGGGATAGTTGTTAAACCCGTTATATTTTACAATAAACTTCTTGCTGTTTCCTACCGTTGTTTCTTTCTTAATATCAATAACGGCAAAATCTAGCTCATGTTTTTTAGCATCAAGTAATATCAATATGTCCTCTGAAACGTCTTCTGAACAGGTAAAATCTAGGTCTTCTGAAAATCTAAAGTCGTTAAAATGAACTTTCTTTATTGCCGTGCCTCCTTTAAACACCATTTTATCCAACTTTGAAAGTTGTGCAATAAGAGAAAGCACACTTGTAACTGCATAGTCCTTCTCTATAGTTCCAATTGGTACATTTTCTTTTGATGCAAGTATTCGTATCTTTTCATCATTCATTAGTAATCCATCCATCCTAACAGTTGATTCTTTGTTCTATTGATAATCAATCCATATTCTTTAGAATAATCTATTCTTTTTCTTGATGCATTAGGATCAAGAAAGTTATAACCCTTAAAAGACTCTTCTTGTAACTTTGGTGTAACATTTTGTTTAATTTCCAAAAGATACAAAAGATAACCTAGTCTCCTTAATACAACACTTGATCCTATTTGTTTAGACATTTCAAAAACAGTATTCCAATTTACATCGTCTCTAACATTCCACATTGCCTTTGCAACTTCAGGAATTCCTCCACAATATTCAGGATGTGTTAGACCATCTACAATTGTTTTTTCTTTAGAAGAAATATTAAAAAATTCTGTCTTACCGGTCTTTTCTTTAACGAATCCAAAGAATTTTCTCTTTGATAGAGTTACAAATTCAAATTTTTGATTTCCAAATTTCAAATTACGTTTTCTTTTTGTGGTTGCCACAAAAACTGTATATGGTATTTGTTCTGTCATTCCCCAATAACTCATGGCGGTCCAAAATCCCACATAATAGACATCAATTAGATGTGATACTATTATCCATGGATATTCAGACCAATGTCCCTCAATGCCTGCTCTTGCAGGGATTAGAAGATACTTACTGCGCTGGATTCTTCTGATCCTATTCTTGTGAACCAGGTTATTGATAATATGCCACACTGACGAATCCGTAGTCTCCAAGATAATTTTTGCATCATCTATAGTGAATACGGATAATTCTTTTTGCTCTAACGTTAATAGAAGCTTTAATTCTACGGGGCCTAAGTTTATATTTTGTGTCACGAAACTTCCTCTCTAAGTAAGTATTGTTACATAAAGTATATAGACTTTATATTTTGTGTCACGAAACTTCCTTTCCAAATAAGTATTGTTACATAGAATATACAAATTGAGGTACTTTAAACCACTTTTGACAGTATACCACATCCTCAGAGAACCTGAAGCGAGTCCTCTTAATGTGAAGCTGCAGTATTCTCGGGTTCAAAATCTCAAGTTATTTTGTGCTATAGCCTGCAGAAACGAATCCATAGCGGAAGTCTGGATGGTTCACAATTTCATTTGAAGCCATGTGATTTAGCGACTCGAAATCTTATACATAAGACATGTCTTACCTTTAGTATTGGTCACCAACATAACAAAAATGAGTGCAAAAGGACAGATTATTATACCAACGGGCTTTCGCAAGAAACTGCATCTAAAAATAGGGGATAATCTTCTACTGTACTCTACTGATAACATTATCGTAATAAGAAAAGTAGAATCCTACGAGCTAGTCTTTGCTGCTATAACAAAACCCCTCAGAGACAGGATCAAAAAGCTAGCAGTAACACGAAGTGATGTAAATAAGGCAATTGAGGATGCAAGAAAGTCAAAAGAAAAAACTTAGGGTGGTTTTCGATACTAGTGTGTGCTTATTTCATCGATTTTCTGGGAAGGTAATGAATCAAAATTAATAGAATTAGCTGAAAAGGGAGTCATTGAAGCGTACAGTGAAAAACAAGGGAGTGGTTTTTTCCTATTTTTTCCTATTTGTCAAAGGATGTACAATATTGTATATGCCATGAGAATATCTTGCAAGGGGTTGCATAGGCTCTGCAATCTAATAGCTTTACAAAATAACGGCGAGAAAGCCCGTACCCTTTAGGTTGGGAGTACGTCAGAAGATCCTGTCAAAAGTATATAATTGACCAAAATGATATTATTCGCATGAATAAAGCTCAATACAACAAGGAACCTCCATACAGAAAGGTGAGAATTGATCCAAAATACGAAGAGAAGGCGTGGAAGGTCTTGTTTGATGCAGGCATTCCATTTGATCATGCATCAGAAAACGAGTATGTCATTACATCAGGACAATGCTATCTACTCAATAGGAACAAGGTTCCATACCAGAAATTAGATTGACTTGAATTTCGTTCCAAAAGTTCTTCTACACACAAAGTTACCTATAAAATTTAATGATGGTAGAGCCATTCCAACTCCATATTTTATAGAACTGGAGAAAAAATTTGTAAAAGAATATGGAGGTTATACTCGTGTTATTCCACCATCAAAAGGAGAATGGAAGGACAGGAGAAGTGACAGGGTTTATCTTGATCTGTCTATAACGTATGAGGTCTTCATAGAAAGGAGTCGATTTGAAGATACTGTAGAGCCTCAGCTGGATAATTTAATTGAGGATCTAAAAGAGAAATTCAAGCAAGAGGCAATAGTTTGTTATTATTTTGATGTAACATCCACTCGATTTTAGTTAGAAGATTATTTTTTGAAAAGAACTGCATATGCAATCTACAATTCTTTGAGAATGATATCCTGACCTGACCTAATCGGAACAGGTTCACATTGACATGAAACACTGATAACCTTACCATCAAAATGATCAAGCAAAAAACTAGGGAAAGGCTACTGACCTTGCAATATACAAATCAAGGTCTGAGATCTTTATCCTTTCTTGACTCATGGAATCTCGCATCCTTATTGTTACGGTATCATCCTGTAATGTTTGATGATCAACTGTTACGGCAAAGGGAGCGCCAACCTCATCAAGCCTTCTATATCTCCGCCCTATGGCGCCTGAATGATCCAAGAACGCGTCATATCTGGTCCTAATCTTTGAAAAGACCTCCTCTGTTTTTTCTGCAAGGCCGTCTTTTTTTACAAGAGAAAGTATTCCAACATGTATTGGAGCAAGATATGGTTTTAGAGAAAGTACTACTCTGTCATTTTCTAGGTCTTCCCTAAAATTGTGCTCCAATATAGTATACAGACTACGGTCTATTCCCATTGATAGCTCAAAGACATGAGGCAAAACCTTGACGTTATCGTCTAGCACCTCAAACTTTTCTTTGCTGACATTTCCATGGCTCTTAAGATCATAATCAGACCTATAGTTACATGCAACAAGCTCAAGCCAGCCAATCGTTGTCTCTACTTCAAAATCAAAGGCAACTGATGCATAAAACGCCTTTTCCTTGTCGCCTAGTTTTCTGAACCTGCTTTTGCTTACATCAATTCCGGTCTTTTGATAAAATTCTACCAAGAGTGCCAAGTAATATGCCACAAGCTTGTTGGGAAGCATCCCAGACTCTAGTGCCTCCTTGCATGTTACTGGTTTTACGGTATTGTCATCAACCATTATTCTTATTTCCGTATTTTCTACCTCGGAGAACCCGCTCATCTCGTTTAGTTTATTGGGATTGCAAAAGACCTCGATCTCTGCCTGATAGAATTCTCTTAATCTAAGAAGGCTTTGTCGCGGCGAGATCTCGTTTCTAAAACTCTTCCCAATCTGTGCGACTCCGATTGGCAGTCTTCCTCGCATTGTCTTGTAAAGTCTTGGAAAGTCAACAAAAATGGATTGGCATGTCTCCGGTCTAAGATATGCCGCTTCGCTTTGGGGACCTATCCCTACCTTGAACATCATGTTGAATTTTTTTGCATTATCAAAACTTCCCTTGCATTTGGGACACCTTACATCTTTTTCTGATATTGTTTTGTCAAACTGTTCAAGTTCTGCACTCTCTGGAACTACTATCGAAGTAATCTCGGCAATTAGCTTGTCTGCCCTAAAAATGGATTTGCATTTTTGGCAAGTTATTATTGGATCAGCAAAACTGGACAGATGGCCTGATGCAACAAAAACAGACTGGGACATTATCTGGGAACCGTCAATCTCCAACATCCTGTCACGCCTGACAAGCTCGCGCCTCCACAACTCCATGAACTTGTTCTTTAAGCTAACACCTGATGGACCATATTCCCAGAATCCTGCAGGAGCATCTGAATAAATCTCGCAGCTTGGAAAGTAAAATCCCCTCTCAAGTGCTAGTTGCATTATCTGTTCATAATTCATCTTGATATCACCCTGTGCACCAGATCTCAAGCTAGTTCCTTAACTTTTTTAAGGTTACCAACATCGTCACGTCTCTCATCTATGGGGGTCTCTAAAATCATTGGAATTTTTTTTGAATTCATGGACCGTATGACATATGCAAGCCCCTTCTCACCAATGTGACCCAAGCCAATGTGTTCGTGCCTGTCCAGGTTGGATCCAAGCTCCCCCTTTGAATCGTTTAGGTGCAGTATCTTTAGATGCTCAAACCCTATTGTTTTGTGGAACTTTTCAAGCGTGTCTTGAGCACTTTTCTCTGTTCTCAGGTCGTGCCCTGCTACAAACGCATGACATGTATCAAGACATACTCCAAAACGCTTGGCAGGCCTTAGTTGTTCTAGTATGAACCCAAGCTGTTCAAAATCAGAGCCTACGCTATTTTTTTGTCCAGCAGTGTTTTCAAGTAGAATTATGACATCATCTGCCGTGTCATCGGCCGCTTTTGTAAATGCCTTGATCAATTTTTCAATTCCCTTCTTGTCTCCAGCACCTTTGTGACTTCCAAGATGTGTTACAATGTAAGGAACACCAAGCTTACTGCATCTTTTTATCTCATCTATTAGCGAGCCAAGTGACCTTGCAAATGGATCGTCCTCAGGTGATGAAAGGTTTGGAAGATACGGCATGTGAGCAACAGTGGCAAATCTGTCTATCTTACTGGCAGCAAGTTTTTCCCTAAAACTAGCGATATCGCTAGGTGCCAAGGGCTTTGCTGCCCAGCCGCGTGGATTGCGAGTAAATATCTGAAACGCAGTACAGCCCATTGCTACC
>JBOGRA010000014.1:0-26033 GCA_050749325.1 Nitrosotalea sp.
GCTTCACTTTCTGTTGCTACGGCTTTTGCCAAAAGTGTCTTTCCAGTTCCACTTGGTCCATGAAGCAATATTCCACGTGGTGTTCTATATCCAAGTTTTGAATAAAATATAGGATATTTCATAGGCCACTCCACTGCTTCTTGTAGTTCGAGCTTTACATTTTCTAATCCTCCAATTTGGTCCCACCTTATGTCAGGTTTTTCAATGTAAACCTCACGCATTCCAGCAGGAGTAACTTCACGTAATGCAAATCGATAGTCTTCGTCATTTACAGCAAGCTTTTCAAGAGTTTCAGCCGGAATTTTTTCATCTGCTAAATTAATTTCTGGCAATAATCTTCTCAAACACTTCATTGCAGCTTCTTTACAGAGGTATTCTAAATCAGCTCCTACAAACCCATGGGTTATTGCAGACATTTTTTCCAAGTTTACATCTTCACTTAATGGCATGTTTCTTGTATGTATCAAAAGTATCTCATGCCTTCCCTTTTTATCTGGTATTCTAATCTCTATTTCTCTGTCAAACCTGCCTGGTCTCCTAAGAGCAGGATCTAACGCATTTGGCCTGTTTGTTGCCGCAATAACGATTACTTTTCCTCTTCCCTCAAGTCCATCCATAAGTGCAAGCATTTGGGAAACTACTCTTCTCTCAACTTCGCCAGTCACTTCTTCACGTTTTGGAGCAATAGAGTCAATTTCATCAATGAAAATAATGGAAGGGGATTTTTCTCGTGCCTCTTTGAAGATCTCCCTGAGCCTTGCCTCGCTTTCTCCATAAAATTTACTCATAATTTCGGGACCTGAAATGCTAGTAAAATGGGCATTGGTTTCATTTGCTACGGCTTTTGCCAAAAGTGTCTTTCCAGTTCCTGGTACTCCATAAAGTAACACACCTTTTGGAGCCTCAACACCGAGCTTTTCAAAAATTTCTGGGTGCCTCATTGGTAGCTCAACCATCTCACGAACTTTTCTAAGCTCATCACTCATACCACCCACATCTTCATATGCTACCTGTGGTACACCACGTAGACTCTCTCCTTTTTCAGCAATGTGGAATATTGTTTTTGAAGTTACAATTACTGCACCTGCTACTGGCGTTACCCCAATGACTTGAAATGTGAGTCTGCCACCAAAGTATGGCACCATGATATTGTCGCCTTTTACCAAAGGAATGTTTTCTAGCGAATCCGTAAGATATCTTTCATCTATTGGCGGCATCGCATCAAGTGGTGCAACTATGATCTTTTCCGCTACAACTGCCTTTATCTTTCGTAACATGACCATGTCCCCTACTGCCACTCCTGTGTTATTTCGAGCAAGTCCATCTACTCTGATTATTCCTTTTCCTTCATCTGATGTATAAAGAGGAAGGCACTTTGCAACAGATTTTCTTTTTCCGGTAATTTCTACTATATCGCCACTTGATATTCCAAGAACATCCATTGATTCATAATCAAGACGTGCTACACCACGACCGACATCACGACTATATGCCTCTAATATTTTAAGTTGAATTTCATTTTGGCTTATGGATTAGATCTAGTTGTCTACGGCATTATACCTTTTGTTATTTGCTTTATTGACAAGATTTTCCATAACCTCGTGCTCAAAACGATGATATCCGTGCTCAATCTAAAAGAAACCTAAACTATAGTGTTAAACTCTTTGCAATCGCATTTTTTTCCATCAGAATTTACATGGATGCAATACCCATGAGGAAAATGATCATGTCTGGGATGACTACAATCTATTCTATTGCATATTTCGTAAAGACTCGTATTTCAGTGTAGTTTTGGTAGGATAAAGAGAATGCGGTTGATTCCAAACACGATGTCATTATATCACGTACATATTCAACCAAACTTAATATTGTTAAATAATACAACAAAATTGTGTTTCCAGAACGTTGCTCTATTAGGGAAAATGGACAAGATTGCCCAATGCCCCCGGAGTTTGTCATCTCAATAAAATCTAATGATGACGAGTACATGGTTGGGGTCGCATGTGATAACCATAAGAAGATGTTTGTTGATAAACTAGGTTCTTTACAAAAAAAAGGTAAAGTTCCACAAGGATCGATTCACTTTGAAGATCTCAAACCCGTGGGAACAAGTTGTATTAAAATCGATCCAAATGATCTGATTCAACTTTAACTTGGTAGATTGGTTTTTTCCCCACAAGTGACAGGATCAAGTTTTTTACTGTTATCTCTGCCATCTCTCTTCTAGTTTCTGCGGTTGCACTCCCAATATGTGGAGTCATCAACACATTCTTTAATCCTGTTAAAGAATTTGAAGCACCTATGGGTTCATTTTGAAATACATCCAAGGCAGCACCTGCGATAATATTTTTCTTTAATGCAACAACAAGATCCTTTTCATTTATTATCTTGCCTCGTGCGGTATTTACTAGAAAAGAAGTCTTCTTCATGCTTTTGAGCAATTTTAGATTCACTATTTCATGTGTCTTTGACGTATATGGGGCATGGATGCTTACCACATCGCTTCTTCTGAACAGCTCGCTAAGTGAAACATATCTTGCATTCAAACTCTTTTCTTCCCTAGGGGAAAGTCGTTTTCTGTTGTGGTATAATAATTTCATCTCAAAACCACGCGCTCTTTTTGCAACCGCCTTACCTATCCTTCCCATTCCGAATATCCCTAAGGTTTTTTCGTATAGATCTGTACCGAGGAATTCGTATGGTCCAAATATGCTTCTCCATTCATTTTTACGAATTAGCCTGTCTCCCTCATCGACTTTCCGAAATAGAGATAGCATGAGTGCCATGGTAAGATCTGCTGTAGCCCTTGTAAGAACCTCTGGGGTATAGCTGACAATAATTCCTCTTTCTAATGCAGAGTTGACATCAATGTGATTGTAACCTACGCTAAAAGTAGAAATTGCCTTGAGTTTGGTTCCTGCATTTATTACATCTGAATCGATTTTGTCATATGGATAACAAATTAAACCGTCTTTGTCCTTTATTTTAGAGACGAGTAAATCCTTCGATATTGGAATTTTACCCGTATGGATCTCAACTTGATATAGCTTCTTTAGCTCTTTTACTGCAAAATCATGCAGATGCCTGGTAAGTAAAACTTTCATTGAAAAAAACTCTCAAAAGTTCATTATAAAAACTCATTTATAACAAGTCTGTATAATAACATCGAGTTGAAACACAAAGAAGAGTTTGCAGTTTGTGTTCAATGTAGCAATCCAATTGAAAAATGTGTCTGTGTCTGTCCATTTTGTGGTGAGCGTGATAAATGTGAATGCGCCTTGTTTGATGCTGCTACTGGCGGTTAGATCGCAAAATAGGAATATGGCATTGTTAATATTTGATGACCGTCTAGGTCTGGTGTGGCTTCAATAGATTTAACGTGGGTTATAGGCGGCCCACAGGGAGGCGGTGTTGAATCTGCAGCTAATATCTTTGCTGGAGCCTGTGCTGGATGTGGCCTGAAAATTTTTGGAAAAAGAGAATATTATTCTAACATCAAGGGGGAACACAGCTATTTTGGGGTTAGAGTCTCTGATAAAGAAGTCCGTTCTAATATAACTGGAATTACAATGCTTGCTGCATTTGATGCGGAAACTCTGTTCAGACATGCAGATGATGTACATGATGACGGTGCAATTGTATACGAGTCTGATCTTGAACAAGTTAAGACTGATGAAATACCAACCCTTGACAAACCATTCAAAGAAAGATTAGAGCAATATCTTTTATCAAAGAATAAGCCATTTACCGTACATGGAGTGCTAGAAGCAGCAAAAGAAAGAGGTGTCACTCTGTATCCTGTATCCTTTAAGACAATACTTTCTACTCTGGCAGAAGAGATGAATAATCCTACTATTCGAGGAATGTTTCGAATGCTAAACGTTCTATCAGTATCTGTATCAATTGGCTTGCTGGGTTTACCGTCTGACACGTTATTGCGATCTGTGGAGAAGATCTTTTCAAGTAAGCCCAAGATTGCAGAGATGAATAAACACGCAGCAAACTATGCATATAATTATGCGACAGCCAAATATCAGAAATTTAAATATCAATTATCTACAATTCAAAGTAACTCAGATGTTATTCTAGTACAGGGTTTTCAATCTACAGGTCTTGGAAAGTTAGCAGCAGGATGCAGGTTTCAATCATACTATCCAATTACACCTGCATCAGATGAGAGCGTATTTTTGGAATCAAATGAAACATTTGATGTTGAAAATAATAGACCTGGTTCTACCATAATAGTACAGACAGAAGATGAGATTTCAGCAATAGGTATGCTAATTGGAGCTGCATTAACAGGCGCAAGATCTGCAACTAGCACATCAGGTCCTGGATTTTCTCTCATGGCAGAAGCGCTTGGTTGGGCTGGAATGAATGAGGTGCCAATTGTAGTTACACTATACCAAAGAAGCGGTCCATCTACGGGACTTCCTACTAGACATGGACAAGACGATTTGCTCTTTGCAATATATGCCGGTCATGGTGATTTTCCTAGAATTGTTTATGCATCTGGAGATATTGAAGAGGGATTTTACGATGCTGCAGAATGTTTCAATTTCGCAGAAACATTTCAAATGCCTGTAATTCACATGATGGATAAATTCATTGCAAGTACTGTGGCAACTGTAAAAAGATTTGATCCAACAAAGATCACGATTGAACGAGGCAAGCTCTTGGAAAAAATTAGCGATGATAATTACATGCGGTTTGCCTCATCTGAAGATGGGATATCGCCAAGATCTAAACTAGGACTTGAAAATGGTATATTTTGGAATACAGGAGACGAAAGTGATGAACAAGGTCACATCTCAGAAGATCCGGCGAATAGAATACGCAAAATGGACAAACGAGCAAAGAAGATTGAGGTGGCTTTGGAAACAATTCCAAAGGAAGATCAGGTGGTAACTCATGGAGTCTCTGACTTTTGTCTTGTAAGTTGGGGGTCTACCAAAGGACCAATTCTTGATGCAATTGAAATGCTGAAAAAAGATAACTATAACATTGGGTTTGTACAAGTAAAGCTATTACATCCATTCCCACGAGATTATGTCAAATCTTTGCTAAAAGATGTCAAAACCATAATAGACGTAGAAGCAAATTATTCTGCTCAACTAGGAACCCTACTAAATGAAAACTTGGACCGTAAAGTTGATTATTATATTCTCAAGTATACTGGAAGAGCAATGACCTGTACGGAATTGTATGAGTCAATTAAAAAAATAATAGACGGAAAGGCTGAGAAAAGACAGGTGTTATCATATGGCGTCTAATTTATCCGATTACAAAACAGAGGTGCATAATGACTGGTGCCCAGGCTGTGGTGATTTTGGAATCGTAAGTGCTATTCAGATGGCTCTTGCAGAAATGGCAATACCGCGTCACAAGGCTGCGATCTTTTCGGGAGTCGGATGTTCTGGCAAGACGTCTCATTTTGTGAATGTCTACGGTGTACACACATTGCATGGTAGGGTAATGACTTTTGCACAGGGTGCCAAGCTTGCAAATCCGGAAATGACAGTAATTGCAGCAGGCGGTGACGGCGATGGATTAGGTATTGGAGCAGGGCATTTTGTGGCGGCCGGAAGAAGAAATGTGGATATGACATATATCATATTCAATAATGGGGTTTATGGCCTGACAAAAGGACAAGCTTCTCCAACTCTTAAGCTTGGATTGAAAACGAAATCACTTCCAGAACCCAATGTAAATCAATCTGTAAATCCAATTGCATTGGCAATAGCCAGCGGTTTTACATTTGTTGCAAGAGGATATGCATACGATGTCAGACAACTAAAAGATCTAATTGTTGCAGCAGTAAAGCACAGGGGACTTTCTTTCCTTGATGTCTTACAACCATGTCCTACGTATAATGACATTAACACAAGAGATTGGTTTTCAGGAATGGATAATGTTGACGAAATAACAAAGAAGCCGCGTCCCCGAATTTACAAGTTGGAGGATACTGGTTATGATCCTGTTGTGCACATAGATTCGTCAGCAGAAGAAAACGAAAAGTTAACGCAAGCTCTTATAAAGTCAAATGAGTGGGACTCAAAAATTCCAACTGGAATATTTTACAAAAATGAGATGATTGCCCCGTATGATGAAAGAATCGGGGATAGAATTCCAAACTATCTTGAAAATCCTCCGGCATACCAAGAAATTTCGTCAAATGGCAAATCCCTGACAGACATTTCAAAAATTCTTGATTCGCTTCAAATCTGAGGCGAGTTTTTTCATGTAAAGAATAATCCATGCATTCTTAATACTAATGTCTAATTTGTTAAATCCAATTAACGACAATGATATAAGTTATTAGCATGATGAACAGAGAGTAGTTCTACATTGAATTTAGAGGAAGTTAACAAGATATTCCGCAAATCAATTATCAAGGGATACTTCGAGCCTAGTCTTCTGAACTTGGATTTTAAAAAGTCAAGCATAAAACATCCCACTATGAGGGATGACGGTCTCATGCAAACAAATTTTCTTCATCTCTTCTTTGATATTGAAACAGGTTCTGATTATCCTGATGGCGATGAATGGTTTATGGCAGAATTTCTATTTCCTTATAATATCAAACTTCCTGATAACCTGAAAAGTCCAGATTACTTTAGTACTATATCAGTTGGTGAAGGAAAGAATTTCTGGAGACACAGGGAACTTATCAGGTATAAATACGGCAAATCAAAGAAGCTTGAAGAGTCTTTGGATTTCATAGAAAAAAAATATCGTGAATTGAATTCTCTACTAGAGCCTTTAGAAAAAGAAATCAAGTAATTTTCCATTCGTTCTGTGAAAACATATAAGTTTCATTTTCTGACGTAGCCGAATTAATGTTCCATCTTCCAGTTCTATCATCAAAACAATACACAACTTCTGTGATACCAGTAGGTATCTTATGTGGGTCAAGATGATAAGGAAGAAGTTCTAAAACAAAATCTGTCTTCTCTATGGCTGAATCAAACAAATTTTTATCATCTAGATCTAGCATGAACTTTATGTTTGGCTTGCCAACGAATTTCATGTATACTCGCAGTGTTTTTCCTCCCCCACGACGTCTTTTCAACTCCTTTAGAATTGCCTTGAATTTGTCCCATCTTGCATTTCCAAACCACTTGAAGAAGGCATCGTTGAATGCAAGAGGAAAAATCACGTCGATCATTGTAGTAAAATCTTCGTCTGGCTGCTCTTGTGGATCTTCTTCTACTTGAAACAAGCTGTGAAGAAGACTGTATAACACTTCCAATTCCCAAGGAGATAAGCCATAGAATTTTAATGAAAGAGAAGGCTTGGATGCACTCATCACATGTAATTCTAAAAAATTCTAATTAAAGTTTCAATTCCATTGTAGGAATAAACCTTGATTTCTACTCGTTATCTAGTCTAAATTAGCCCCATACATTGGCAGATTTCTAGATGGTGGAATGTTTGATGATATGAAACTTGACTAACTCGTTAGCCTTTCTGTATTGATGTTCCTTGTTTCCTATTTTCGCATAATAGATATCGTTTAGAATCTTCTTTTCTTCTCTTGTCACTCTTCTGTCCAGTAGATTGTCATAACTGGGACCATCGTAAAATATTATCTTGATAAATTCTAGAGCCATACATACGAATGAATTGTTACGTGGAGCCATATTTTTCTTCTTTACCCAAATCGCTTCTCCAATAAGGCAATGTTCACTGTTTTCCTGTCTTAATGTATCTCTGGTTACAGATGATGATATCGCAAGTCTTTGTTGTTGGGAAATGTGATTCCATAGATATTCAACTTTTTTCAGATATTCTAGATCATGTGTATTTAATCGATGGCTGTTGTCATACCATGACATTGCCATGTATTATCTAGGTAGAGGATTGATTTAAGATTTGAATCTAAGATAATTACTTATTTTATATGTGACTAAATTGTCAAGAGGTATTTGAAGAGGTATAGGATACCTGTTGCTCCTATGAAAAATACCATTGGCTTCCAAGCCAAAACTGGGAAGCTTGGAGTTTTAAGCTGAACCTTGTAATTGTCAACAATTGCCTTGACATATTTTCTTATTCTTTCATTCCATATCTTGTATTCAATTTGATGCTTCTTTAGAAGCGACTCAATTTCGTATAAAACTGGTGTTCGCTGACAAAAAAGGTGCTGTAAATAGTCCCGCGAAACCTCGACTTCGGCCTGTATTGCCACCAAACCTTTTTTCATTTCTAGTAACCTGACATGCATCTCCCATGGTTTTTTCAGTTTCAATGAGAGACCATTGCCTATTTGCAATGTCTGTTTATGCTCAAATTTGACATGAGTGAAACCCTCATGAGCGAAGATCTTTAGCAGATCGTCAACGCTTTTCCTTACAACAATGGTGAGCTGTTCTACTCCGTTTTTATCCACTTTTACCATCTCACGCATTCCATCTAGGAGTGACACTGTTTTTGGATATCGTGTGAAGAATTCCACCATATGCTGCCGTCAAATCTAGCTCTATTAAAACTATGGTTGCATCAGATTCTTGTTCCTAGTCCACGAACATACACACATTGATCATATGAGACAGCCATTTCATTCTCTTGGATTCTTCTATCTGTGAGTCTGGCACCAGAGTCTCTGATGAGTGCGGCAGGAATGGCTTCGGCTCCTTCTCCCATCTTGAGGTTTGCAATCGATGCTAGATCATCGGCGACAGCTTGAAATGTAACTTTAAGCGGATTTCCGTACAAGTCTTTTTGGCCTCTAAGATCTGATAATGGTTCTATTCCGGCACACGCAATTGCAACGCCTACAGTTCCAGCTCTAGCCGGCATCAACCTGCTGTCTATTATGATGATTCCAACACGAACATGATATGTTAGTAGAAATTTGCGCCTTAGCTGCTCTGATACTACATACGGATCAATTGGGTATAAAATAATATCTCCTTTTTTTGCATTGGATTTGTCTATGCCTGCATTTGGTGCCATGATGTAGTCTGATGATGTTATGACAAACCCCGGAATGCCGCCAAAAATCACATCGGATTCTCTTAAAATGATCTCAGCTATTTTTGATTTAACGTGGAACTTTGATGCAATAATTCCAGCTTCCAAAGATGGATACACTTTATCATATTCTACTGTTCTTCCTTGGGAATTTGCAACATACTTGCTTGATATTGCAATGACATCTCCATTTTGAGGTTTTAATTTCTCAATTTCAAGATCTGATTTCATGCTCTCGAACAGATCAAATCGTCCAGTCTTTGGCAAGGACTTTATTGAAAATACTGAAAGTGACATGACTACTTTATAACTGAATTTACTATTTAGCGTTCTGCAGATATGTGATTATTATTCCGATATGTTTGATTTTTTGTGCTTGATAACCTTCCTTCTGAATATGAACACGGCTAGGCCTACGGTAATAGCTACAAGTACACCATCTACCAAAAGACGGCTATTGTCATTGTTTGTATTGTTAGTATTGGCCTTAGGACTACCCTCAGACGCTGTGCTGAAAACCGTTTGATTTGATGATTGCAGTTCTCCTTGGGATACATAAATTGGGAAGGTAACCTCATCAAGCGGTGCTAAGCTGTCTTTTGATAAAGCAGTATCATTTAGGTCCACTTCCACTTGATAATTTCCTGGTTCCTCAAACTGGTATGGTATTCCTATCTTTCCTGTAATTGTTGACCCTCCTGGCAATGTGAGAAGTTGGCTTGTTTCATTTTTTATGATAATCTTGTAGTAAATGTCTCCACGTGGGGCTTTACTCTGTGGGTCTATGAACTGGATGAGAATAACAGTGAGTTGACCTGTAACAGGATTTGCCGGAGATGTTGAGAGATTAACGAATGCCAGCCCCTTGCTTGATAATCTGGTCTGTGGTGCAGATTCCTCCTGTGCATAAACTGCATACTGGAATAAGGATGCAAGTATGACAAAAACTGATATTTTCAAAAGTCGTGAGACCAATATTTTTTAGATGATTTTTAAGGGATGTAAATCTTTGGAGATGGCTCTTTCTGCAAACGTTTTAATTTCTAAAAAGGATGTTTCTTTTGTTGAATATAACTGAAAAGATTCTTGCTAGAGCATCAGGAAGAAACAAAGTCTTTCCTGATGATGTTGTATTTGCTAATGTGGATAAAGTAATGATGCATGACGTATCAGGACCTGGAGTAATAGCTGTATTTGAAAAATTAAAGAAAACTGGAATGAAGATTGAAAAATTATGGGCTCCAGAAAAAGTGTGGGTTGCCGAGGATCATTTTGTACCTGCAGCTGACAAAATATCGGCTCAAAACGTGGTATTACTGACACAATTCACGAAAGAGTACGGCATAGAAAAGCATTTCAAATATGGCATGGGCCAGTATGGGATCTGTCATACACTTTCTCATGAAGAAGCGATGGTTTTACCAGGCGAAGTCTATGTCGGAGGTGACTCACATACAAACACCACTGGAGCACTAGGTGCGTTTGCAGCAGGACTTGGGCATACTGATGTGGCATATGTTCTATTGAATGGAAAGATCTGGTTTAAGGTTCCAGAAACAATATACTTTAAGCTAAATGGAAAATTGCCTGACTATGTAATGGCAAAAGACTTGATATTGAAAATAATTGGGGACATTGGTACCGATGGTGGCGCATACAAGACAATGCAATTTGGAGGATCTGGAATATCTGAAATGTCTGTTGAGGAAAGGTTAACCCTGACTAATATGACTACTGAAGCTGGAGCAAAAAGCGGAATAATCGAGCCGGATCAAAAAATACGGGACTATCTTGCACAGCGAAGAGCTACAAATTACAGTGAAGTTCACGGAGATCCTGATGCCCAATATGAAAAAACCTACGAGTATGAGGCGTCTGAACTTGATCCAATCGTAGCTAAGCCATTCTCTCCAGAAAATGTTGCAGTTGCACGAGAACTATCATCTGTATCTCTTGACAAGGCATACATTGGATCATGTACTGGAGCAAAACTTGAGGACTTGAGAGCTGCTGCAAAAATCCTCAAAGGAAGGACAGTAAAGATTAGAACAGAAGTACTTCCTGCAGCAATATCTATCTTCAGAAAGGCAATGGATGAAGGACTCGTAAAGATTTTCATGGATGCAGGAGCAATGGTGGGTCCACCAACATGTGGTGCCTGCTGTGGTGCGCATATGGGAGTCTTGGCAAAAGATGAAGTATGCATAAGCACCACAAATAGGAATTTCCCAGGTAGAATGGGCCATGTTGAATCAAAGACATATCTTGCTTCGCCACTTGTTACAGCTGCATCTGCAATAACAGGAAAAATCACCGATCCGAGGGACATTCGATGAAAGGCTCGGTAATAAAATACGAAAGAGACAACATTGATACCGATGTAATCTTGCCAGGGCCATACCTCAAAATTCATGATTACGATGAACTTGCAAAACATGCCATGGAGGGAATTGACAAAGATTTTCATAAAAAAGTAAAACCAGGTGATTTCATAGTTGCAGGTAAAAACTTTGGCTGTGGCTCTTCAAGGGAACATGCACCAATAGCTCTTTCATACTCTGGAGTCAAAGCAGTTCTAGCATTGTCCTTTGCAAGAATATTCTATAGAAATGCAGTGGATGGGGCATTCTTGCTACCTATTGAGATAGAAGAAAGTACCTACAAGGACATATCTGAAGGAGATCAACTCGAGATTGAAACATCTAAAAATGAAATAAGGAATGTGACCAAAAATACGACCTATAAAATAAAGCCATTTCCAGAATTGATAGGAAAAATAATTGCAGCAGGTGGGTTGTTCAACTATAAACCATAGTAGAATATCTGCTCTAACAAATTGTTGTTATACCATTATATCTCCGATTTGAATATAAATAATTTAGATGACAAAGACCTTATTTGAAAAGATCTGGGACTTGCATGTAGTAGAAAAGGGAAACGGCCGTTCTCTATTGTATGTTGACAGGCACCTAGTGCATGAGGTTACATCCCCACAGGCTTTTGATGGATTACGTATGAACAAGAGAAAGGTACGTAGAACAGATCTTACTTTTGCAACGATGGATCATAATGTGCCAACAAGCAATAGGTCATTGCCCATATTAGACCAAACATCTGAAATGCAGATAAAGACACTTGAAAGAAATTGCAAAGAATTTGGAATCGAGCTTTTTGACATTAATAGTCCAAATCAAGGCATAGTTCATGTTATAGGTCCTGAACTTGGAATCACCATGCCTGGAACAACAATAGTTTGTGGTGATAGTCATACCTCTACTCATGGAGCTTTTGGTGCGCTTGCCTTTGGAATTGGTACAAGCGATGTAGAACATGTACTGGCGACTCAATGCATATGGATGGAAAAACCAAAGACATTTGAAATTAGGGTGGAAGGAAAACGAAAGAACCCTCATGCAGTAACTGCCAAAGACATTATACTTTCAATAATACGACAGATTGGTACTGCTGGCGGTACAGGCACGATATTTGAGTATAGGGGGGAAGCAATCTCTGAACTTAGTATGGAACAAAGGATGACCATATGCAACATGTCAATTGAGGGAGGTGCAAGGGCCGGTCTTGTAGCTCCAGATGAAAAGACATTTGATTATTTGAAAGGAAAGAGGTATGTCCCAAAAAATTACGACCAGCTGGTAGAGTACTGGAGAGAAAACCTGAAGACTGACAGTAACGCAAGATTTGACAAAAGTTTCACGTTACATGTAGATACCATTGCGCCTCAGGTAAGCTGGGGAACAAACCCTGCAATGACTGTTGATGTCACAGGCAAGGTTCCATTTCCTGAAGAATATGCAAAAGGAAACCCTGAGGAAGAAAAAGCTGCAACCAAAGCCTTACAATACATGGGACTCAAACCAGGAACTTTGATTACAGACATTGAGCTAGATAGAGTTTTCATTGGTTCTTGTACAAATTCTAGATTAGAAGACTTGATCGAGGCTGCAAAAATAGTACAAGGGAACAAAATCTCATCAAAAGTAAGGGCTATGATTGTACCTGGATCACAGCATGTGAAGAAACAAGCAGAAGAACTAGATCTTGACAGGATCTTCAAAGATGCAGGTTTTGAGTGGCGAGAATCTGGATGCAGTATGTGTCTTGGAATGAATCCTGATATTCTATCTGCAGGTGAGCGATGTGCCAGCACTTCTAACAGAAATTTTGAAGGCAGGCAAGGTTCTGGTGGCAGAACACACCTTGTTAGTCCAGTAATGGCTGCCGCTGCCGCAATTCAGGGCCACTTTGTTGATGTGCGTGAGTTGGATTTGAACTGAGATGGAACCTTTTATAAAAATCAAAAGTATTGCAACTCCACTTGACAAGGTCAATATTGATACTGATCAAATAATTCCAAAACAATTCTTAAAGCTAGTTCAAAAAACCGGGTTTGGCCAATATTTGTTTTATGACTGGAGGTATGAAAAAGATGGAACTATGAAAAAAGACTTTGTTTTAAATGAACCAAAATATCGAGATTCAAAGATACTATTAGCAAGAGATAACTTTGGATGTGGATCAAGCAGAGAACATGCTGCTTGGGCGCTCCTAGATTTTGGATTCAGAGTAGTACTGTCTACCTCATTTGCTGATATTTTTTACAACAACTGCTTCAAAAATGGAATACTGCCAATAAAAACAAGTGAACAAGTATTGCAGAAATTATTTGAAAGTAGATCTGAGATTGAGATAGATCTGGAAAAACAAACCATAACCAATGATGACATCACTATATCTTTTGATATAGAACCTCATTGGAAAAAAATTCTTCTTGAGGGTCTTGATGATATTGCACTGACACTACAATATAGTGATAAGATCTCAAAGTATGAAACTGCACAGAGAAACTCTAGTCTTAGAGTTTCTTAATTATTGTATTTACTAGTTCTTTTTCTCTTTCGACACGGCCTGGGGAGTCAACATCAATCCATGGACTCTTTCCTATGTCATAGGCACTGATCTTTCCTTCTTTTGATAGTGGTTGAAGAATATCGTATGAAAGGTTCATCTCTTTTCTTTTAGCTTTTTTCGATTTGATGATCCTCAGAATTTTTGAATTCAGGATATAGATACCAAGACATTCAGCCATCTCAAGTTTTATAGTCGGCTTTTCCCTGAATTCTATTACGACTCCATTTTTTACTATGGCATAACCTGTTTCTTCTTTTCTATGTCTTCTGGTAGCTATTGTGGCCAAGGTATTTTTTTCTCTATGGAATTTATACATGCTTTTGATATCAAGCGGTGTCAGGTTATCAACAAACCATAGCAGAAACTCTGAATTTTTTTCGAGAGTTTTCCCTAAATGTACTAGATCTCCGCCAGTTCCACTCTGTGAATCTTGAATGAATCTAAGTGGCTTTTTTGCTCTTTTGTAATTTTCAAAATACTTTTCTATTTGTTTACCCAATCCATCAAAATCTGCAAGAATGACTATGTCGTCTATTATCTTAAATGATGACAGATGTTCTACGATATGAGCAATTAGTGGTTTTCCATGAACCGGTATCATTGCTTTTGGAATATAGTCTGTAAAAGGCCTCCCACGTGTTCCACGTCCGCCGGCCAGAATTACAGCTTTCAAAGCTACCTGTATGACTTCTGTTTTCTTCTTCTAGCACTAGGGCCGCCAAACTTCTTTGGCTCTTTTCTTCTGTCATCACCACTAAGCAAGTGTTTATCGTATTCTGAAATTTTCTTTTTTAGATCTTCGCGAACTGTTCTTGTAAATGGATGCTCTTTTGGCTCTTTTCTTGTCTTTGTCCAACCTGTCAAAGCTCTTGATATTGCAACAGCACTGGCATATGATTGTCCCATAAAGCCACCACCGCGTACTCTGATTGAAAGATCAATTTTATTTCTAAGATCTCCTGTGATTTCAAGTGGAGCAAGAATTACTTCTCTTGCTATCTCTTGTTGAATCATCTCTACTGGAACATTGTTAATTCTGACTCTTCCAGCCCCCTTTGTGATAAAGGCATGAGCACGTGCTGCCTTTCTTGATGCAAAATAACCTTCAAGTTTTGCCATTATTCGTGCCATCCTACAGTTCTGCCAAGATCTCCAAAAGTTGTATAATATGCAGCGGGCTTTCTTATCTTTGCATCTTCAAACTGGGTAGTCTTTTTTGATTTTAATTCATTTGGAACGCCTAGGTATGCTCTCAATCTCTTCAAGGCTGTCTGGCCAGAAGGCTTGTTCTTTGGAAGCATGCCTCTTACCATCCTCGTGATCATTGTATCAGGCCGACGAGGATGGAATGGACCAAATTTAGGATTATTAATACTTGCTACCTCGAGAAATTTTCTATATTCGCCAATTATCATTTTCCTGTCCCCGCTAAGCATGATGTTTTCAGAATTTACAATTGAAACTCTTGTACCGTTTATCAATAGCTTTGCTACATGTGAACACATTCTTCCCGCAACTTGGTTTGTACCATCAACTATTACATCCTGAGATCTTTTGGGTTCTGTCTTTACATGTGTCTGCTCTTGTTTAGCCAATTATTTTAACTCCTTTACCTGTTGGGTTGTTCTTAATCATCTGTGCAAAGTCTATGATCTTTCCACCTGATTGTATTACTTTCTTTGCTCCTGTTGTAGAAATTGAGAAAGAGCATAATGTTATCTTATGTGAAATATTTCCAGTACCTAAAACCTTTCCTGGTACTACCACTATATCATTATCATTTACTGACCTGTCAATTTGACCCAAATTGAGTACTCTTTTTGTTCTGGCTGGTTTTAATGCCATCTCTGCAAGTCTTAACCAGATGGGAGCTTTGTTCTTCTTTGAGGCCACTTTGAGCTCTTTTGCCATTCGTATGACAACTTGATTAGTCATGTGTACTTATGCCAACTTTTACCCAAATATAATATATGCTCAGCCAAGTGCTGCAATTGTCTGCTGAAAATCGCCTAGTCTCTTCTCTAATTCTTCGACTGCAGCTTTTACTACTTCGCCCGGAGTGAGGTTCCCTACAGTCTCCACCGTCAAAATATGTTCATCGACGTTGTTACCTTGAGTTAGAACTGAAACAGTCGCCGAGTTCCATTTTGCATGCTCGCTACCTCGCCCAAGTCTTGCATATGCCTCAATCTTCAACTTTTGACCTGGTGCCAAAGCCACTATAGGGATATTGGGATTTACTGGCTTTACAACCTCGTCTTCGGAGCTAAGATCTTGTGATGTGATAGTACGAGTTGTGTCAGAATTACCAGAATCTAGCATCAATAACACTCTACAACGACTACAGCCTAACTCACTATTGCAGTCACAGGCAGAAGGCTCTACGAACCTAGAAAGGTCTGTCTTCAGTGGAAGCATGGCAAGTCTGTGAGATACACCTTCATCTGCTAGAACTGATGAATTTTCAATCATTACAACATCATCAACTGCAAAGGTAGGCACGCCAGAAAGGCAAATCCTTCTGAGTGCGTTGGCATATTGAAGAGGTATTCCCTTTAATTTAACAATAATTCTATTTTCATTTTCTTCAATTATCTCTAGAGAAGTCAAATCTTATGGATGAAGACTAAAATTCCAAATAAAAATCTAGCGAGTTTTTCTGTATAGATAAATACCAAGAATGGATACCTCAGTCATGGATAAAGTCACGGTTGTTAGGTTGTCTGTAGAGGGCGAAAAGTTCGAAATTATAGTCAAACCCGATCCTGCTCTTGAGTTTAAACTTGGCAAAAGGAAGGAAGTTTCAGGTGTTCTAGTCTCAGATGAAGTATATTCGGATTCAAACAAAGGAACAAGGGCATCTACGGAGAAGTTGATGAAAGCGTTCAAAACTACAGATTCGAATTTTATTGCAACAATTATACTACAAAAAGGTGACCTTAATCTTACTACCGATCAGAGACGAAAGATGGTCACAGAAAAACGTAAACAAATTGTAGACTTTATCGCAAAAAGCTTTGTAGATCCACGATCCCATCTTCCACACCCGCCACTTAGAATAGAACAAGCAATGGATGATGCTCGTGTCTCAATTGATCCGTTTAGAAACATAGATGAACAAATCAAAGAAATCATTGAACAACTCCGATCAATTATTCCACTCAAGTCGGAAAACATGTTACTTGAAGTTGCTGTACCTGCACAATTTGCGGCTCAATCTTATTCAGTATTGAAGTCATTTGGTTCTTTGAAGAAGGAAGAATGGCAATCAAATGGATCTCTCAAAGTAATACTAGATATACCGGCTGCGGCAAGAGCAAACGTGATTGATAGATTGGGCTCTGTAACAAAAGGTACTGCTTCTGTTGAGGTTGCGAAATGATGGACATAAAAAGAAGATATGTCATACCAGGCGATGTCATTGTAACAGGACCATTAAGGCCGGAACAAAACGTATACCAAGAGGGCGACAGAATAATTTCAACCTGTGTCGGAATATCTGAAATTTTTGAGAACGCTGTAAGAGTAATCCCACTAACGGGTGTATATGTACCAAAAACAAATGATTTGGTAATAGGAAAAGTAGTTGGAACCTCTCCATTGTCATGGGAGTTTGACATTAATTCTTGTTTTATAGGCTTTTTACCAGCTCAGGATGTTTTTGGCAGGGACTATTCCCCAACTAAGGATGAATTAAAACAAAGATTGAACATTGGAGATTTGGTAGCTGCAAGAGTAGCAAATTTTGATAGATCACGAGATCCACTTTTGACGGTTCAAGACAGAGATCTAGGTAAAATTGAATCTGGTGAGCTAATAGAGATAGCCCCAAGCAAAGTGCCTCGACTGATAGGCAAGAGAGGATCAATGATCCAAACTATAGAAATGGCAACAAAGGCAATTATAACAATAGGTCAAAATGGATGGATTGTGGTATCATGCGACGATCCAGAGGGATTATTAAAGGCAATTGAGGCGATAAAAACAGTGGATGCCCTAGCGCATACACCTAACTTGACTGAAAGAGTCAAATCCATGCTAGGAATACCAGAAGATGAAAATAATGACACAATTAATGAGTGAAGATGGAATTAGATGTGATGGGCGAAGAGTAGACCAACTAAGAAATATTTCGATCAAAGTTGGCGTTCTAAAGAATGCTGATGGGTCTGCATATATTGAATTTGGCAAAAACAAGATTCTCGCAGGTGTATTTGGACCACGAGACGTACATCCAAAACACATGGCTAATCAAGATACTGGAATTTTGCGTTGTAGATATCACATGTCACCATTTTCTGTAACTGAGAGGAAAAATCCAGCTCCGTCACGAAGAGAAATTGAGATATCCAAAGTACTAAAGGAAGCACTTCAACCAGCTTTGATCTTGAAAGATTTTCCAAGGACTGTCACTGATGTTTTTGTAGAGGTTCTTCAGGCTGATGGTGGTTCTCGATGTGCTGCTCTTGATGCCGCAGCAGTTGCATTGGCAGATACCGGTATACCAATGAGAGACTTGGTATCTGCATGTGCTGCAGGTAAAGTAGCTGACAGAATAGTTCTAGATGTAAACAATGAAGAAGATCAGGAAGGGCAAGCAGACATGCCTGTTGCAATAATGCCAAATTCTGGGAAAGTTACTTTAATGCAACTTGATGGGATATTGACATCAGAGGAATACAAAACATGCTTGCAAACAGCGATAGGTGGTTGCAGACAGGTCTATGAGGTTCAAAGAAGATCTCTTGTTGAAAGATACTTTGAAAGTGGAGTGCAATAAAATTGGAATCTGTAATAATTGATCAACTAAAACGAGATAAAATCTTAGACTTGCTCAAGCAGGGAAAAAGATTGGATGGCAGGGCCCTTGACGAACAGCGCCCTCTAATCATAGAAACAGGAGTTATTCCAAAAGCAAATGGCTCTGCTAGAGTGAAGCTAGGAAATACTGAAGTCATTACAGGAATTAAAGTTCAACCTGACAAGCCATTTCCTGACTTGGGAGACAAAGGAATTCTTATTTGTACCGCTGAAATTCTTCCACTTGCGGATCCACATGTAGAGCCAGGACCACCAAATGAGGAAGTAATTGAACTTGCCAGAGTTGTGGACCGTGGTATAAGAGAGACTGAAATGATTGATCTGCACCAACTTGTTTTAATTGAGAACAAGTCTGTTGTAGGGATATTCATTGATAGTAGTGTTATTGACTCGGATGGAAATCTTTTTGATGCCTGTTCATATGCTTCAGTATCTGCAGTCCTTTCCTCAACTATTCCGAAATATGAAATTAAAGATGAAGCGCCAGTTTTAGTTGAAGGAGTCACATCCAAGCCTCCGGTGAAGACATTACCAGTTTCAGTTACTATGGCAAGAATAGGCGATTACATAATTGTAGATCCTACCAAGGACGAAGAAACATGCATGAACGCAAGAATTACTATCACCACAAACTCTGCGGGTAACATATGCGCGTTACAAAAGGGTGGGGGAGATGGATTCTCAGTTGATCAACTTTTCAAGTGCTCAGAAATAGCAATCTCTGTGGGAACAAAAATAAGGAAGAAGCTAGAACAATTGATGTAGTATGGCAAAAGGCAAAGGAGCTTCGCTAAAAGGTCTGGGTCAAAAGTACGGATTAAAACCACGCAAAAAGTTTACCGCAGTACACCGACTACTCAAGGCTAAGAGGAGATGTCCAGACTGTGGCTCAATTCAATTCGGTAGAGAGGCAGTTGGTATATGGGTATGCAAGAAATGTGGTTTCAAAATAGCAGGTATGGCCTATGACGTCAAACTATAGTGCTAAAATCCAAATCTCTGCCGGTAAAAAAAACAAGGCAATTTTCAAGTCTTTAGAAACCGATAACAAGTTTTATGATGAGAACCAGACTCAGACAAAGATGTCACTTGACAAGGAAATGACAATTCTGATTGACACCCAGGAACTTGCATATCTTCGTGCCAATTTGAATTCAACATTACGTCTGATTCAAACAAGCAACGACGCAATAGAATCGGTAAAAATATAAGCAAAACAACTACTGAGACAAGCATGTCCTCAGGAGAACAAATTCCGCCATGGTTACAGGAGCAAGTAGGAAGATTACAACAGTTACAACAAAATCTTCAATCCATCATGGCTCAAAAACAGCATCTTGAGACAGAACAACTTGAAACGGAAAGAGCTCTTGAGACGTTAAAGAAGACAGGCGATAACGATGCCGTATACAAGGCCGCGGGCTCGATTCTTGTTAAATCTACAAAACCCCTTCTAGTTTCAGAGCTTGAGGAAAAAAAAGAACTTGCAAATACCCGCATAACTGTACTGACAAAACAAGAATCTAGACTTAAGGAAAATCTCAAAGAAGCAGAAACAAAAATAAGAGAAATGTTACGCGGACCTGCCACTCAAACTGGACCAAAGGCAGATACTCCTAAATAAAATACCAACTGAATTTTAGAGGTTCGATGAAGATAGAAGACATGCGAATGATAATTGACGAGCGAGAAAAAAAGAGCGGTATTCCTGATCTTTTAAAAAAAATTGGAGTAAAAGTTGAGATGAAAAATCTTCCAATAGGTGACTACATTGTTGCCTCTGAAACAGTGGTTGAAAGAAAGAGCATTCATGATTTTATTTCGTCCGTTTTTGATGGACGATTGTTTGACCAATGCAACAGACTAAAGGAACATTTCGAACATCCTGCAATAATTATAGAGGGCGACATTGACGAAATAAACCAAATTGCCGAAAATCCGCTAGTTTTCTATGGTGCGGTTTCCTCTATAGCATTAGATTTCAAGATACCAGTTCTACCAACGCCAAATGCATCAAATACCGCCAAATTGTTAGTCGCAATGTGTGCAAGACAAGACAAAACAAAAGGCCCATTCCTTAAGAAGATAAGAAAGTCAGGAAACATACATCATCAACAACTGTCTGTTTTGTGCAGTTTACCGGGTATAGGTGAAAAGCTTGCATCAAGAATGTTGGAAAAATTCGGGTCTCCAAGTAACTCCTTTAATGCATCCATTGCAGAACTCTCAAAAATTGAAGGAATGGGCAAGTCACGTGCACAAAAGATACGAAATATACTTGATGCAAAAATAAAAAATGATAAAAAAATTGGCCAGAAAACTTTGCATGATATTTGACATACCATAAAATACTGCTGCTTGACCTCAACAACTAAATGATATGTTCTCATTCGTGGCTGGCAGAGCATTACAATGACACGGACCTCATCATACAGGTTGTATGACGGGTTCCATGGCTGACTGGATAAGGTGAAGATTATCGCTTGGATGACTTGCGTCTTATCTTGCTTCCACATACTGGACAAATAGAAACTTTTGAAAAACTTGATTTGCAACCAGGGCAAAAATACACCCAACTTATCTTGTCTGCCCCTTTTGTCATGATTGGCATAACTTTCAAACTCAGATGTTTTGCTACATTTGAAACAGCAAAATCATCTGTCACCAATTCTCCACCTAGCTGTAAACACAACGCAATGACTGAAATATCTTCTTTGGAAAGATGTTGATAGTCGCCACTCTCTTCTGCTTTTCTGAACACCGTCTCAGTAAATTTTCTTTCAGGTTCGACAATTTTTAGTCTGTTTGATTCGATTAGAACATCTATTGCACCTTGGTTCTTTTTGATATGCTTGACTTCTTCAAAAACTAGTGGTGTGGTATAGCTAGTATCTTGTGATGCAAACGGTATGCCCGCATAGAAAGAGGTAGCATCTAAAATCCTAAAAGCCAAGCTTGCTCATCTGTCTCAGACCTCTTTTCTTGAGTCTTACAAACACTGCATGTTTTTTGTATTTTCTAATTGTGATGACCTCATCAAATCTTGCAGTCTTGATTACTTGAGCGTCCATGATTATGTTGGAGTCATGACTGCTTATTATCTCAATTTTTTCATCCGGCACTACTATGGAAGGCAGTTTGTTGACTGGCGCTACGGGTGTTATTATTAGAACATCCAGACTTTCGTGCAAAATTGGACCTCCTAGAGAATATGAATGTCCAGTTGAACCACTTGGAGTAGCAATTATCACCCCATCCATTCTTTGTGTGACTGTATCGTTTTGAAATCTTATCTCAAAAAGTGAGGTCTTGGTTAGATTTTGTCTGTTAATGTATATCTCATTTAGTGCGGGAGGGAATTCCTGGCCTGCGCAAGAGGCAACCACGCGAATTCTTTTGTCAAGAAGTATGTTGCCAGATATTATCTGCTCTATTGCAGTATCAATTTCAGGCATGGTTATTTCTGATAAAATTCCTCTATTGCCACCAACATTGATGGCCAAATTTGGAGTTTCATTTTCTAAATATCTGAAGGTACGAAGGGTTGTACCATCACCACCGAGTGTAATTGTAAGATCAAGCTTTGCCATTTTGAGGTCTTCCAGTTCATCTACTTTCTTAGCTCCTTCCACTTGAACTGGAGAAACGGTATATACTCTAATTTTTCTTCCAAGTAATTTCTTAGCTACTTTCTTTGCCGCATCCTCTGCTTCTTTTGAACCGACTTTACTGACAACGGCTACATTATCGAGATCCAATCAAGAATACTATTCTATTTTTACTTAAAAAGCATATGATAAGTATAAAATATTAAGAACCCTCTTCCGTAACTTAATTAGAAAGACATTATGAGCTACGCACATCCAGAGGTTTTGACAGATACTGAGACAGTGGCAAAAAATCTAGGCGATAACTCGATTAAGATTGTTGAAGTTGACTATGATCCAGAAAATGCCTACAGACAGGGACACATTCAAAATGCCAGCCTAATTTGGTGGAAGAGAGACATCAACGATCCTGTGACGAGAGATATAGTTAACAAATCACAATTCGAAGAATTAATGTCAAGAAATGGAATCACATCTGATTCCGAAGTGATTCTTTATGGCGATTTCAACAACTGGTTTGCGGCTTTCGTTTTTTGGATATTCAAGTATTACGGGCATGAAAAAGTAAAGATCATGAACGGTGGTAGGAAAAAGTGGGAAATGGAAAAAAAACCATATACAAAAGAAGAACCGCAGATTCAAAAAACAAAATATGTATCAGCGCCACCTAACGAAGGAATGAGAGCTTATTTGTTTGATGTGAGGCGAGCACTTGACAAAACAGATACCGTTTTAGTTGACGTACGCTCTCCAAAAGAATTTTCAGGAGAGATTACAGCTCCACCAGAATATCCGATGGAACATGCTCAGAGGGGAGGACACATTCCAAGCGCACACAATATTCCGTGGGCTACTGCTGTAAATGACACTGATGGTACTTTCAAAGCCGTTGATGAATTAAAGAAAAATTACGAACCCAAAGGAGTTACACCAGATAAAGATGTAATTTGTTACTGTAGGATAGGGGAAAGATCATCTCATTCATGGTTTGTCCTAAAGTATCTATTGGGATATCCGCAAGTTAGGAACTATGATGGCTCTTGGACTGAATGGGGTAATATGATTGGAAACCCAATTGAAAAATAATGAGTCAGATCAGGAACCTCCTGTCCTAAATAAAGGAATATTCTATGCCATAAGAGACGGTCATACCGATCTTATAATGGAAGACAAAACTAAGCGAGGTCTTACAGTGCAAGAGCAATCAATAGATGAAAAATACAATGTAATTTCAGAAAAAGGGATGATCTATGATATGGATGGCATTGGTCATAAAGTGGGCATACGATGGTTCTTTCCTAAGGACAAATATACTTTTGAGAAGGTATTGGAGCATGCCAAAGAGATGGAGGAGAGATACCGAAAGATCCGTGAAGAGACTTGTCCAGACTACTGAGAAGAGTTTTTAAAGACTTTTTCTAATAATGATAACATGTCTCTTCTTCTAAAAGACAGGGTATACTCGGTTCAGTCTGCTACTTCAAAGAGAGGGATTTATCCGCTACACAGCTATAAACTAGGTCTTTATCGTCTGCCAATAAAATTAGAAGACAAGTATGAAATAGACTCTATCGTTAGCGGTTTTAAGAAAGTTTTTGCTATGGATCAGTTTGCTGACAGAATTTATGCTACATACCGCTGGAAAGAGGAGAACATGCCAGATCCGGATGATCGTGGATACAAACAGATCGAGCTTGAAGTTCAAGTTGAAGTTGTAACCGGAGAGGTGGTGGACATGATATACCAAATCTATCCAATTGAGAAATATGGTGATGGTCTATGGGTCAAAGACTATCGAAGAAAAGCAGATGCAAATGCTAAGATGATAATTGATACTATATTGCGTAACAGTGTTCTTGCCGACAAGATGATTGAACATACTGTGAAAACTAAACAAGTAGAGCCAGAGATTGCTATCAAAGAGCTGGAAGAAATGACACCATTGGCGCAGATAGTTCCAAATGCCAAGCCAAAACCAAAACCAGCTGCGCCTCCTCCTGGACAAGAGGCCCAACAACCAGTGGAAATAGAAACTCCATCCGGAGTAAAGCAGGGCCCAATAGACGTTGAATTCAAGTCAAAGCTCAAAGTAACTGAAACGTTTACTGCTCCATCGAGCAGTAATAAGATCAAGATCTATGGGCCGCGAAAAGGAAACGAAGTGTTAGGTATATGGGGTGAGTATGTCGCAGTGGATTTTGATGTCTGTATAGGAGATGGTGCATGTATTGACGCTTGTCCTGTCAAGGTCTACGAATGGGCAGAATTCCAAGGAAATCCGTCATCTGATAAGAAACCACTGATGGCAAGAGAACCTGACTGCATATTCTGCTTGGCATGTGAGAATGTTTGTCCTGTTCAGGCAATCAAGATCTTCAAGAAGGGCTAGTAAAACAACGGTAAGGCTATAAGGACTTGTGAGTTGAAAGACTCCAAATGCTGATACATACTCTGCCAACTCCTTTAACACAATTCCTATGGAACCTGTTCATCGGAATAGCCCTTGTAATAACTCTATACACCTGTAATTTCTATTACCTAGTTTTCTTGGCACGACAAAAAAAGAAGACAAAATCTATTGAGTTAAAAGAAACCCCAACAGTTACAATCCAACTCCCAATTTATAATGAAAAATATGTCGCGGCTAGGCTAGTAAATGCTGTTTGTGCACAAGATTACCCAAAAGAGAATCTCTGTATCCAAGTGCTAGACGATTCTGATGACGATACATTCAATATTTTGGAAGATCTAGTGGATGATTACAAAAAGAAAGGATTCGATATAACTCATGTAAGAAGAGGAAATCGAAAAGGGTACAAAGCAGGAGCACTCCGTCACGCAATGAGCTTTACAAAAGGAGATTTTGTTGCTATATTTGACGCAGACTTTATTCCACCTTCATGGTTTCTGAAAAAAGCACTCTCGTATTTTTGCAAGCCAGAGATAGGTCTGGTACAATGTAGATGGGGTCATGTTAATGAAAAGTACTCTGCATTAACGATGGCTCAAGCACTAAGCTTGGATTTTCATTTTCTCATAGAACAAAAGGCAAAAAGCAATTCCCACCTATTTATGAATTTCAATGGTACGGCTGGTGTATGGAGAAGAGAATGCATTGAAGACTCTGGTGGGTGGCACACTGCAACACTAGTAGAAGATCTAGATCTTAGTTATAGGGCACAGATGAAAGGCTGGAAATGTGTGTTCATACCTGATATTGTAGTCGATGCGGAGCTCCCTGTGCAGATGAATGCAGCAAAGAGACAACAGTTTAGGTGGACAAAGGGATCAATTCAATGTGCCATAAAATTACTGGGAGATATTGCAATAAAGAGAATTCCCGTTGAGACAAAAATCCAGGCCTTTGTTCAACTTACAAGACACATATCGTTTCCATTAATGCTGATACAATTCTTAATTCTTCCAATATTACTAGCTTCAAAAATCAATCTATATGTAATCAGTGGATTGCCTGCCATTACGATAATGGTATATCTTGCTATGGGTCCTCTGGTGTATATTATGATAATTCGTGACTTGTATCGTGCAAGTTGGAAGTCTAAGGTACTGTCATATTTTTACATGATCTTTTATTCTGCAGGTATGGCAGTGAATAATACCGTAGCTGTATTTGATGCGTTCTTTGGAAAGAAGAATGAATTTTTGCGTACTCCAAAGTTTGGAATAATAAATAAGAAT
>JBOGRA010000015.1:0-25478 GCA_050749325.1 Nitrosotalea sp.
ATTTAAGCAATGGCAGTTTGTACGGTTGCCAGAAGAACTGGGGGGTGGAGCAGATGATGTTAGTGCGTTTCGGGTTTATAGCATGGTCTGTTTGTATCTTTGGTGTCTGTGGAAGTACTGGCCTCAACCAGGGAGAAGAAGAGGAGAATGTCCCTGTCATGGAAGTATGTATCATATGGAAAATGGAGAGGCATTTGCGGGACCTGCTTCTAATCAGGCTCCTCCTTCAAATGTCTTACCTGAGCTCTGGCTTGAGACCGATGACAACGGGGATCTATGGATAAAGCCAGCAATATGGAATGTGAATGAAAATGGAATTGTAGGATATGGTCGTTTACTTAAAACATAAAGATGGTTTTGTAGAATTCTGGCAAAAGATATGGTAACATGGACTGTATTGAACAAATTCTTATTCACAAGAAAGATAATCATATAGTCATGACTAGTATGATTTGTATTTGAATCAAAAAATGCGTGTTGTCATCATGGTTATAGTCGTTGCCTCAATTATCGGGTCATATGCAAGTTATACCTTCGTAGGTACTGAGACAAAAAACCAAGAAAACAGTACAAAACCCAATCAGCCTACATATGATACAGACTCAAATTTACCAAACGTTGTATCTGTTGTACCAATAAAAGGAACTTATGTTACGCTTTATCCTCTGCCAAACGGGACAGAACCAAATAGCATCCTAGTTGATAAAAATGGAATAGTTTGGAGTGTTGGTACAAAAATACAGGATTTATTCAGACTCGATCCAAATACGAATTCTCTTGAGGAATATGCGATTCCAGGAGAGCATGATGGTGTAGATTACAGAATGTCCTGGTCCATGGTGCAAGACGATGAGGGAAATATTTGGTTTTCGCAGTTTGGTCAATATCCTATCTGGAGGTTTGATCCCCATAACGATACATTCACATCGTTTCACTCTAATGTGCAGTATGCACCATTTCAGATGAAACATGACATCAAGACTGATGACATATGGTTCACAACTCTTTCAGGAGGGTCGCTTGGGGTCGTTCAGAAAGTTCAAGATTTTGGATCCATAGTTAACCAATATGAAATAAACGAGTTCACAGTTGGCAATGACACAATGCCAAGTGGATTGGATGTCAATGGCAGCTCTATATTGGTAACTGAACTTGAACAAGGAAGAATAATCAAATTTGATGCAATCCGCTCAAGTAATGGAATAGTAACTGGCATAAAGAAAGAAACAGAGATGCCAACAGGAAACAACAATCGATTCTCGCTGCCAACAGATGTTCTCTTGTCTGAGAAAGACCAGTTCTTGTGGATTGCAGAACACGGCCCAAGCACAGTTACAAAGTATGATGTTAGATCACAAAAATCAATACAACTCCCAACAGCAAAAAGTAAGTACGATGTGGCGTCTCTACCCCTCTGGTTACGAGAAAGCACTGATAACAATGGAATTTGGTTCAACGAGCACGAAGGTGGCAGCGTAGGATTTTTGGCAGATAATTTGACTTTGACAGAGTTTCATTTACAAAACATTCCTCAAAACTCAATTCCATTGATGCTTAACTTGGCAACAGATCCAACCACCAGCGATAAACTGTGGTTTTCATTATGGACAGTAGATGAGATTGGCGTTGTCGATAAATCTGTTTTATCCCCATTTGATCTAATGGTTTCAGATGATAAAGTCACATTATCAAAGTCTGAGAATCATGCCGTGATACATGTAACTGTCATAAAAAATCCAACTGTCAACACAAAGGATGTGGTATTTCTTAATGCATCAAGTACCATGCTTTCAGACGGATCGCTTGAGAACATGACAGCACAGTTTTCTATCCCAACGTTATCCATAACAGGACAGACACAAAACAAGACTGTGATTGATTTGACTTTAAATGACCAATCATTAGAGAAGGGAAATTATACGATAGGACTTTCTGCCGGAGACCCTCTACTTACAAAAACGGTCTTTGTCTACCTTACTGTGCCTTGAATCTCTGTAACACCTCTAGAAATATTGTAGATTGTACATGATAACACTTGTCTACGGTGAATAAAGGTGTGAAAATACTCATGCCGTACTCTTTTTGTCCTGAGGCGGAATTTAGGCCCATCGTTTAATTTTTTCAAGACATACCAATTGAATTGTTTTGTGGTTCCAAACATGACTGCAGGTAAAGTGGTGATGGTATGACCTAATGGCAAAGAACGGTATTCTGTTAGTCTGTGCAGACAAGTGGTAATGTTTGTATCGCGATAACTTGGCAACACCTCTGAATTAATAAATAACATCTGCAATTGTTTCCTATGAGATCATATTTTATCACAGGTACCGATACAGGAGTTGGCAAGACTGCAATCACTGCAGCACTGGCAGCATCTCTTAGAAAGCATGGCATTGATGTAGGTATCATGAAGCCAATTGCAAGCGGAGTTCCTCAAAAGGCTGGATTCAAGTCATCTGATGTTACATTATTGCATGAAGCAGCAAAAGTAAATGACAAAGAAGAGGTGATAAATCCAGTGTTTCTACCACTGCCTACTTCCCCATACGATGCAACCAAGATCTTAAATCTTGAAATCGACATGAAAATAATATATGAAAGGTTTCAATACCTTCTCAAGGCATACCAAATGTTACTTGTAGAGGGAATTGGAGGCATCATGACTCCAATTACAAGGAATTTTTTTGTTGCAGACATGATAAAAAAGATGGAACTAGAAGTCATTATTGTGACACGATCAACTCTTGGTACGCTGAACCATACTGTGATGACATTTAGGATGTGTAAAGAATATGGCATTCCTGTCAAGGGAATGATAATTAATTACTTTGATGAAAAAGGCAGTCTTGCAGAAAGAAACGCTCCGTCTACTTTACACGAAGTCACAGGACTGCCAATTCTTGGCATAATTCCTTTTGTAAAGGACTATCAAAAACTAGACATGATAACAAGTATTGTAGAGAAAAACGTCGACTTGAATTCGCTTATATCTTGAAGATCTTCAACCTTGATTGTTTCTTGTTTGACAAGAAACTGATCAAGTCATTGATTATATTTGCAAAGGTGAACTGATCGTTATCTAGTGAATACACTTTGGCATCTGCTGAAACGGTCTTGTCTGTCACAAGCCATATATTCTCAGACTTGGACTGGATTTTTTTTAGCTTGTTTACTTGTTCTTTTATTGCCTGTATTTCGTCAGTCTTTGAAAAGCAAATGACTATGACATCTTCTGGAGAAGAAGAAAGAGTCCTGGCATCAGGTACTGCAACATCAATGTCAGTCGCATCAAGTGTTGTCTTGCGTTGGCTTGGAATGAGAGCGACTGTTAACATGTAATGAGTGAGCCCTTCTGCTAAAGCGCCACGAGTTTCTGGTCTGTTACCGCCTACCTTGTCAAGATTGGGTATGCAATGGCTAAAAATCGTACTAATTGCCTCTGAACTCTCACCCTGTGCAATATCTGAAAGTATTCTTTTCTCTTGATAGTCAGAAATGGCTTGGTAAAGTATGTCCTTGATCTCCAATGTGTATTTCAAATATCAGAATGATAATTAAAAGATAGTCAATAAACCCAGAACATGAAAATCAAACACTGTTTTAAATTGGTAAATATACTGATCAGTATCTATTAAGAACAAATGATACGAATAGAGGCCGAACTTCCTAGAGAAGATCTAATGGGGGTTAGTGATGCGCTTGGGATAATTGATGTTTCTGTGAACATAACCAAGATAAAAAGTAGAGGAAAAGGTGTAGGCTCTAAGGTTCATGCCGCAAAAGGCACAGAAATGCACCGATCTGAATTTCAAGACAGGTACATTGTGCAAGTGACTGCCTCTGATAATCTAGAAAATGATGTAATTGAAATAATAAAATCAAATTCAAAAACTGGCAAGATAACAATTTTTCCAGTATCTAGGGTGATAGATATTGGCTCTGGTGTGGAAAACGAGCAGGCACTTGCACTCAATGAATACGATAGTGTGATATTGGCTGCAGCAAAGAACCAAAACACGTCATTTCCATTTGGAGTTGCTGCAGAAAAGGTCAGGTTCTCTCCGCCTCATACTGAGGGAGAGAAGGGATACTATGATATCATTGAAAAAAAATTTGTCCCCTTGAATGTGTTAGAGTCAGTAATTTATCACGTCAAACCAGTTGAAAGATTCCAAATTCTCTCTGCTGATGATTCTGTGGTGATAGAAAGCATGACCCGTGTGAAAAGAAACTTTTCATTGTATAAAATGAAGATGTCTGATTCCTACTCGCAAGCATTTCTAAAATATGTCGCAAACAGATTCTTGAGCCTTTGGCCAGAACAAGAGATCAATACTACGGTTCTTTATGTTGATATTGTAGGCTCGACCAAACTTGCAACTCTTCTAATCTCAGAAGAGCTCTCTGGCTTGATTAAGGTGTTCTCGGAGGAAATGTCAGTCATAGTCTCAAAGCATGCAGGCTTTGTGCTAAAATATGCAGGTGACGCGGTAATTGCTTTTTTCCCAGAGCTTAGGGAATTTGGGAACATGGCAGAAAATGCTGTAAGATGTGCCAACTCTATGAATATGATCATAAAACATTCTCTTAATCCCATCTTTTCTAGTCTTGGCCTGCCTACCATCAGTGTGCGAATAGGAATTGACACCGGTAAAAACAGAATTGTCTTTCTTGGCTCAGAACCTGACCTGATTGGTCACAGCATCACAATTGTCTCCAAGATACTACCTCTTGCACAACCAAACCAAACTACAATTGGTGATGAAGCATACAAGATGCTGTCTTCTGACATGGCAGAACAATTTACAAAAATCACTCCAGATGATAAAAGGTGGAATTATACTCATCCTGGAACTGGAGAAATTTATCAAATCTACTTCTCAAGACATCCGTTGTAGATGTATCTCAAGGCATAGGCTGGAAATAATTTTTTTATCTCTTGAATTTTTTGCTTGTAAATCTTGTCAGCCCTAACTTTTTCATCTCTTCTGACTCTTTTAGGACTGATTTGTGCTGGTTTTCTTTGTATCGCTTCAATTTTTTCTGCAGGTCTGAAAACTCATTTGCTAGCATCTTGACTGCATAAAGGCCTGCATTTGCTGCCTTGTTTACCCCCACTGTCACAACAGGAGCGCCAGATGGCATCTCAGATATTGACAACAGAGAATCTAACCCGCCAAAGGCAGAAAACTTGAAACGGTCTGATTGACCCTTGTCGTTGTAAACCATTATTGGCACCCCTATTACTGGGATTATGGTGTGAGACGCAATCATTCCTGGCAAATGTGCCGAGCCTCCTGCTCCGGCAATTATTATTTTAAATCCCTCTCTTTCTGCATGCTTTGCATAGTCTGATAGCCTAGTGGGAGTTCTGTGAGCTGATACAATCTGGTCTTCGTGCTTGATTCCAAACTCGTCTAGAATTATTGCTGCAGAGTGCATTACTTTGCTGTCAGAACTTGATCCCATGATGATTCCAACAAGAGGTTTTTTTGAATAAATCATAAGATCATGGAACGCTGATTTTTAATAAACTCAGCTATTGTTTTGTAATGTGCCTGAACAAAATTTGTTCTAACAGACTAGAATTCAAACTTTTAAATTATATGCAAGAAGGTTTTCATTACTCCTTATGCAGAATTCCCCGCTTGAAGTGCGACGAGCATTTGGACTTCTATTTATAGGGGTTGCAATATCTGTCGGCGCAGCTTCCATTCTAAGCGAGATTGCATTTGAACACAAAGATCCAATTTACTATTACGGTATAATTTGGCTTGGCAGCTTTGCAATTACATTTGGGGCCATTTTTGGCAAGTTCAGACATATACTTACATCTGTGAGAGGGAGGATGAAAAATAGCGTAAAGTGGCCAGGTCCGGTAAAGGCAATAAACGGACTTTGCTGGGCAGCGCCGTTTGTAATGATCGGCGCTTTTCCACAACTATATCAATATCTCATTTTACTTGGGATAGGATTAGGAAATGCATCAACATACACATTCATGAAAAAATTCAGCGGTCTTGCCAACCATGAACAGATAATTGTGGGTGCCATCTCGCTTGCAGCAATTCCAATTGCTGTTTTTATAGACACGTCATTTGTATCAAATCAAACTGTTGCAGTTATAGTATCTAGACTCATGATAGCCGCAGCATATGGAGCAGGGGGCATCTATGCGCTTGTTGCCAAAAAGTAAACTCAGTCCAATGGCTCAAACTTGATAGAATTTCTTACCATCTCAGCCTTATTGATGAGTGCATCTATATCTTTTGTATTGTGGATGTCTACCACGTTGATGTGACCAAGCTTGCGTTGGGGTTTTGATTCGTCCTTGTTGTACATCTTCAAGTAAATTCCTTTTTTGTTCTCTGCTGTTATGGGCTTGTATCTTCCTGAGAAATTTTTTGGTCCTAGTATGTTACGCATCACTGCATAATGTCCAAGTCTCGTACTTCCTAGCGGCAGACCCAGAATGGCTCTGAGATGCTGTTCAAATTGTGAAGTATCGCTTGATTGTAATGTATGATGTCCTGAATTGTGTACTCGTGGTGCTATCTCATTAATTAGGACCTGATTGTCGTATGTGACAAACATCTCTATGCCAAAAACTCCTGCCCCATGTAATACCTCCATGGTTCTCTTGGCGATGTCTTCTGCTTCTTCTGCTACTTTGGACTCTACCCTGGCAGGCGCGACTGTCATTTCTAATATGTTTTCCTTGTGGATGTTTTCTACTACAGGATATGTGGCAATTTCTCCATCGGTGTTTCTTGCAGCAATCACGGAGACTTCCATCTTAAAATCCACCCACCTTTCAATCATCACTTGTCTGTCTTCGAAGAGTTTGTATGCCGATTCAATCTGACTCTCATCTTCAATTTTGAAATTCCCTCTGCCATCATAAGCATCACGTCTTGCCTTTAGAAGTACCGGATATCCAAATAATAAAATTTTTCTCTTGAGATCAGAAATTGATTCTATTTGGGAAAATTCCGGTACTGGTAGGTTGTTATCTTTGAGAAAGGTTTTCTGTGTAAATTTGTCTTGTATGGTTCTGAGCGTCGTGGGTGATGGATTTATTGATATTGAATCCTTTAATGATTCCAAAACTTGACTATTTCCAGACTCTATTTCATAGGTGATAACGTCAGACTGGAGCGATAGTTCCACTATGGCGTTTTTGTCCTTGAAATCTGCAACAATCTGTTCGGCGCCTGCTCTTGCTGCTGGGCAACTCTCCGTAGGGTCTAGTACTATGACTTTTGATATGTGCTCTGGCATCTTCTTTGCAGCCTCTGTTAGCATCATGCCAAGCTGACCTCCGCCTATTATACCAAGAATTCTTGACATCATGCAAATTCATCAATGGTTTTAAAAATAGTTACCTCTTGTACTCATGACTGTTTCTCTCAAGACCATAAAACCAGAACGGAACACTATTTTGTTTGTTTGAACCTGACAACCTAGTTAATATTAGAAATACGCAGAAAATAGGTGTAAACATGTTTGATGTAGGAAAGGTAGCTAAGAAAGGCTGTACTGCTATAGTAGTTGATGACGATGAAGACACTGTAAACCTTTTTGCAGAATTTTTAGAAATCTGTGATATTAAGGTACTAGGTAAGGCTTTTGATGGAAACCAAGCCATGGAATTGTATCAGAAAATTTTTCCAGATCTCGTGTTCTCAGATGTTATGATGTCAGGTTACGATGGTTTTTATGTATTAAAAAAAATACGTCAAATTAATCCACATGCAATCATGGTCATGATAACTGGTGATGTGAGACCTGAAACAATAGAAAAGTTGCAAGAATTAAAATCTGATGCTATAATCCACAAACCATTTGATATGAAACAGGTAATAGATACTGTAAACAAACTGCTTGCACGATCCGTTTATCAAACACAAGTTAGTTGCTGATATCTTTTATAATTTTTGACTTATCTTGGCTTTGGTCTAAACATTCTCCTTTAGAATAGTTTCACAAAGAATATCAGATGCGTGGCAGCATTTGGTATGTCAAGTATGTGATTCTCTAGGAATTTTGATAACGCCATGGTTGTACCGTACATTGTTATTCCGCCTAGCGCAGTAAGCAGGGCCATGTTGAACCAGACAGTTTTGAAAAGTCCTCCCTGTCCTACCTTTATTGCCAGTGCGTTGATAGCAGAGGTGACAATTATGACAATCGGCATCATCATTGCCATGAAATTAGGATCAATTGGACTCAGTGTTATGGCATTGTTTGAAATCTGAGTGTCTGCAATCATGGTATGAAATATTTTAATTAACTCATTCATCAAACCAAAGATTGCCATGGTTAGGGCATGAAGCACTAAAACAATGGTCTCAAATGTCCTTGACGTCTGTCTTCTTTTTGCTCTAAGCTCATTTAGTTTTAATGATATTTCTGAAACTTTGCTACCTACCTCATTCATGTTTGCACCTTTTAGTATGGCATTTGACATTATTGTATTTCCTGACACTATGATGGTAGTGCCTGCCTCTTTTGAGAATAAATCAAATCCTGCATCTGGCTTTATTCTATTCTTTATGCGATTCTTGAAAGCAATTATCTGTTTTTGGAGTGGACCAAAATTGCTTCGCAAGACAGCATCAAGTGCCTGCCCCATAGATCCTACCATCATGTATATCTCGCCAAAATGCCTGATAAATGAGGGATACCAATCATCAAGATCTTTCAACTCAGTTTCCATTTTTTTAGCAAAAACCCCAGGAATGAATAATGGAGCAGTAGCTATGACAGTTACCAAGGGAAGGGGAATGATGTTGGTAATAGCTAACACAATACCAACAGAAACTCCCATACCAATTGACATGTAAAGAAACATTCTAAATTTCTGGGCCTTTGTATTGTCTCCTAGAGATATCCGGTCCTTTGGAAATATGACATACATAATCACGATAAATGACCCCATGCTTACAATTACGCCTATGAATGACATCATAAACACCATCTGAGCATCTGTGCTGCCCATGAGCATGGTCATGATGGAGTTGCCTGATATCATGAAGACGGCTGTAGATGAAATGGTGTAAAACATTTCAAGAAAGAGTTTCTGAGATTCCAAGTTGCGTTCATATCTTACTGTATAGTTATGCAGGGCTGCTCCCATTTCTTCTGTAAAGAATATTCGTAATTCATCTCCTAATCGTATAACTTGAGCCAATTTTACTAGTAGTTGTTTTAACGGATCTGAATTATCCGAAAACTTCATCGCGATCATCTCACAAGATCTTGAAAGACCATAACCCCATCCAACTCCCAATCTGAATATCTCTTTGAACGTATCAGAATACTTTCCATAACCCGAAGATTGTGCCGTTTTTATCAGATCGATTGAGCCTACTTCTCCTGTAGAGAGTGCATAAAGAAATGCCATAAAGTAAACAAATTCGTCATCTGCCCTCTTAAGATCCGCAAGTTTCTCTTTTATGGATAATTTCTGTTTCATAACATGTTAAGCTCCTTCATGAATGCCTCTAGGCCAATTTCTCTGCAGCGTGATATGGAATCATAAACATCATAGAAATTGAAAATCTTTTTTTCTACCATTTTATCCAAGATCTTGGCTCTCATTGCGAGCTCTTCGTACAGCAAGCCCTCATCCTTTCTTGACATGCCTCTTTTTTCCAAAATCTTTGAGATGAATAGTGAACTGCTTCCCTTTCCTCTGAACTTTACCTCATCCGAGCCCGGATCCCAGTTGAATACAGGTATGAACATTACGTTATTTCCCTCTGGATTATATCCCAAAATTTCGTTGATTGATAACACTCTTCTTACCCTTTTTCCATCAGGGCCAGAGACTGCCGCCTGAAATAGTGCGATGTTTAGGTTCTCAACGTTTGTCTTTGGTATGTTCATGGGAGGATTGGTAATTCTTTGTATCAATGCAGTCATGTTGGCTGCGTGAAACGTACTAACAACGGGATGACCTGTCTGCATGGCTTGAAATGCAATGTTAGCCTCTGCCCCTCTGATTTCTCCTACAAATATGTAATTTGGTCTTTGTCTTAATGCGGCCTTTAACAGATCAAACATGGTGACACTTGAGTTTTGGTTCCCGGTATCTCGTGTAACCTCGCTTATCCAGTTAGAATGCGGCAAGGTAAGTTCTGGTGTATCTTCGATGCTTACTATCTTCCAGTTTGATGGAATAAATGCCGTCAATGCCATCATAGTGGTTGTCTTACCTGATGCTGTCTCTCCATTGATAAACACACTCGTACCTTCTGCCATCATAATCCACAAATATGCCGCCTCGATCGAGTTGAGGGATTTACTTGGAAGTATTTGCGTTATTGATAGAGGTGTACTTGCAAATCTTCTGATAGTTGCATTAGTTCCCTTTCTGCTTACATCTTTGCCAAATACGATGTTGATTCTAGAACCTTCTGGTAGTGTTGCATCTATCACAGGCTTTGCATGAGATACAGTTTTTCCAAATTGTTCTGACATGCTAATTATGAGATCATCTATTTCTTCAACACTGAGAAATACAGGACACTTGAGTGCTCCGAACATCTTGTGAATTACATACATGTTTCCAGCTCCTACAACTGAAATGTCTTCAAGATGGGGGTCTGTAAGGAATGGATCAAACAACCCCATACCTGCCCTTTTTCTTAGAAAATGATACTTTAGATTGGTGACATCTTTCTCATAGACTGACAAATTTTTCAATTTCATTACATTGATTTTGGAATAATCTATTGGACTGTTAGCAATTGATATGGTTTTGTCAAGATACTGGTCTATCATGTTGAATCTCTCTGTTAGTTCAACAGGAGGATTCATAGTTCCCGCATGCACTGCAAATAACTTGTCAGCGTTATCCATCAGAGTCCTGTCTGGCTCATCTGGCTCAATTATGGCATATTCCACATAACCGTCGGCTGAATTTGAATGTGGATTGATGTGTATGTATGTGGTTTCAGATATAGGATAAATCAAGTTAGGCTCTTTGAGTTTTTTGTGTTCTCCTTCCAATTTTTCAGTATAAATTGGAATGGGGTTTCCTCTTGCTATGTATGTTTCAAGATAATTAGCTAGGTGCAATGATTTCTTCAAGGCTTCGACAAATTTTTTGTCCTTTACTATTGATGTATCAAATCCCACGACAAATCTTTCTCCTTTCTGTGTTTTGCATATTGATACTCCTATGCGTTGGCAGTGGATATCGGAACTATCTTTATTCCAAAGTTAGTATCTACCTCAAACGCAAAAGATGACTCTGCTTGAGAGGTAGACCCTATCAGTTTTATTATCTTCATAACCTTAACGGATTTGCCGCCTATGTTGGAGGTGCTAAGGGAAAAGTAAACATCGCATGCTGATTTTATTCTCAGTGCCACATCTTCTGGAATTGATGTTGCATGCATGGTAAGTATGATGGACATCCCAGTAGAAACAAGGTACTTGCATCTTGTAAGGAAATCAAGAATTCTATCGGTATCAGAATACATTGTTAAAAGAGAAATAGAGTCAATTACTACAACATCACATTTCTTTGCATTATTGCTAATGTATCTTCCAATCACGGGCAATAGAAATGAAGACTGACGCTCCGACCACATGGCACCGTATACATGTAATGGCAGTACTGAAAGTTTATTTTGCAAAAATGGTTTAGTAAAATTAAATGTGATTGTCTTCATCTTTTCAATGTAATCCTTTACCGTATTTTCAGTAATGCAAAGAACTCTCATGTCCAAGTCTAATATTCCCTTAATGAACTGAGCAGCAAGTGCACTCTTTCCTGTACCATGTTCTCCTTCTATTAACATAAGACAAGGAGTTGGTATGCCACCTGCTAACTGCCTATCAACTTCTTCATTTCCTGTTGGTACTGTCTTTATCATGAAATTTTCACCGATTCTGTAGTTGTAACACCGTTATCTGTTCCAAACTCAACTGTAAAAATACCTCCCTGTTTTGTAGTGTTGGCAGGCTGCGCTTCAATGGTAGCTATTTCATCAGGATCAAGTAATCCTGGATGTATGTTATCATTTTGAATATCTGAAATGCACCACTGGTCTAATGCAAGTCCAGAACAATCCTTTACATATTTTAGAGTTTCAGTTACTGTTGGGTGTATGCCTGATAGTTGTTGGACGACTGTGCCATTTTCTTGATATGTAATAATAGTATCAAAATCATCATAATTCCATAATACTGTGTTTCCTGTATTGGTTACCAGAAAAGTAGCTGGATTGTTACCATTTTGATCCTGCAAGTTAGAAATATTGATATTTGTTTGCAGCCTCAAAAACTGATTATTTGCCATCTGTGACTCTGACGTGCTTACCTTTGTAGTGTCATCAATAATTGCAGGAAAAGACATCATTGCATATACTATGGAAAAAGTTACAATACCGCCAGAAATTGCTATACTTAATCCCATTTTGCCTCCTCCTCCACTAACAGAATCTTGTGAATTGTTGATCACTTACTCCATTTGGGGTAGTTACTTGTAGGTCATATGTGAAGCCACATTGGATTGTGGGAAGATTAGTCACGTTTATCTGCAAGGTATCTATCTGATTCCAGGTTGTTACTGGACTTGAAAATGCCCAAGACAATCCAGATGGCGGATAGACATATGGTATTTTCTGCATTTGGTTAATTTGACCAAAATATACGTCTGTATTTTGAGGGTTCGAAATGGGATAGGAACCCACGTTTTTCACCCAGGCATTTATGCCATTTGCTGAGGAGTTTGTAGTGTAGATTATCTTGATACTTGTCAAAACCGTCTGCTTCTGGCTCTCGGTTGCTTGTGTGAATGTGGATTGAAATGTACCGACTTTTGTCATCACAATTCCTGCAAGACCTGCTGCTACTATTACTGAGGCTATTATTAGAATGGCTTCTGTAAAAACCGCCGATGCCATTTAACTCGCCTTCTTTTCCACAGTCATTATGCTATCGTGATTTTTGCCTTGATTGACCATTAATTTAGCATAAACCAAATCGGATTCTCTATCATTCATGTTCATCACTTTGCCAAACTTGTATAACATGATCAGTGTGTCGTTAACAGACAAACCGGATTTATCCATCATATTGACTACATTGTAGATTATGTGCTCATCTTCTTGCTTTAGGCCCATCATTTTACATTGGTCTACTAGGACATCAATAGAATCTCTTCCTAGTGTTTGCAAGATCTCTTCCATAATTGATATGGTTGTCATCAGTCTGCCTAGAGTAATACCACTACCAAGAATTTGCTTGAACGGTAATGTTTCATGAGCATCATTTTTCAGAATATCACTCATGTCGTGGTCTCTTGTTATCTTGTTTGATGTGTTCTCTTTACTCTTCAAATTATTATCATGCGTTTCATCTTTGATTGGCTCAACTTTTATTTTCTCTGGATTTGAAACAGCCTGTACCGAGTTTGATAATGGTAACTGTTCTATGTGTAAAGGAAGTGATGGATCAGACAACGACTTGATATCTATTGAATCAAAATATTTTCGCATAAAATTCAACGGATTTGCAAGTTCGGCCTGAAATGATTTGAGATCAGTTAGCGATGATTCTACTGTTGTTGCCATGGATTCCATGCTACTTTTTATTGCATCTACCTCGCTTCTCAAATCACTTACTGTATCTTGAAGTCTGGTTGAATCTTTCTGTACTGGTTCCATGGCTCTTGAGACCATGTCCTGTATGGCGATCTCGTCTACTACAGGGGTCTGAATTACGGCTACATTTGGGGTTTCACTTTGTGACATGTTGTTCTCACCGGGAGTTGTGTCGGACATGATTCCTAGCGTGTTATTGTCAGGCAAGATGATGGTGCCTTGCTCTTTTGTCTGCTCTACATCTATAGTTTCAACTTGCTGATGGGATGTTTGATCTAATAATCCCGAATTAGATTGAGACCTTCCTTGTGTATTTTTAGAAAATAATTTTGGCAACATTACAAGCATGGCAACTATGACAATCGTTGGTAACACAAAATAACGGAGTGCAGATGGTGGATTGAAAAGATATTCTGGAAGTAGTTCATACAGAAACAAACCATAGCAAGCTATTGCACTTCCTACTATGAAAAATCGTGTATTTTTTGATATCTTTGTCAGTAAAAAAAGTGGATTTGTAGTGATCATCCCCATGTCACTAATGCCTACCCTAGGTCAACGATGTTTGTCGTGACTGATGGTACTTGTCTTTCGACGGTCAGTGCTGAACCTGTTGGCACGTCAATCTCTGCCTTCATGTTGTCAAGTTCTCCTGGCCTGTCTGCACTATTGTACACAATAGCAAGTTCTGCATGTTCGCCCACTTCAAGTATACTGTTGATTGGAGTGTGTGAAACATCCCAGTAGACAACTGCTGTTGTCTTAGTTGGAGCACCTACAGTACTTGTAGCACCTGTTATAGGTACAGCATTAATGCATCCGGCTGTATCTGCTGCATCAAGTGCCCCAGTCACGTTGTTATACGTGGCAGATGTCAGGACACACTTGCTCGCAAAGATGTCATCGTATCGTACTGTATTGCTGTAATACTTGATGCTAGTCTGGTTCGGATTCAGACTGACCGAGTCACCACCACTTGCAACCTGAAGCGGTATGATTGTAGCATTGAGTACTCCTGATCTTACGTCTCCAATTGCTGTGACCTTGCCTGCAATCTCTATTGCACTGCTTGCCTCAGTATAACTGGATATTATCGCAGTCTTTGCTTTCTGTGTGGTCGAAAAACCCATGTTGAGTACAACGAATGCTAGAGCTGCTGCTACTATTACAAATGCAATCATAACAATTGCAGCTTCTATACCCATGACTCCACGACGAGTTCTACGTTTTGGAACGGAGTTCATTATTGATGATAGGATTGTGTAAAGTATTATTCTCGAGTGTGTATGATATGATCAAACATGAGTTTTTTCTTGCTATCCTCTTAAGCCTTGATTATACTATGATCTATCAAATATTGTATACTTGAAATGAATTCTTCATCGGATATAGTCCCACTAGACCACCATTCAGCATCGCTTCTAATCCATGAAGGGATTGTATTTGTTTCTGTTGATGTTTGGTTCAAAAGATTTGTCTTTAAATCGCCGGATGTTATGAGAAACTGAACGCCTTTTATGAAATCTTCATCGCTAATTTGATTTTGCGACCACCATTTCGCGTTGTTTTTTACCCAATATGGAATCTTAAAAGAACTCATACCGGTGTTTGTGGTATTTTGACTTTGTTTATTGAAAAAAAAGTTCACATCTGTAACTGTTGCAGGAAATTCATAAAATGCCTTGATCTTGTAGTTTCCAGTGGTTTTAAAAATGGAATTTGAGGCTTTTACTTGATATTTAAAATGGTGATCTGCTAACAAATTAGTATTGTCTGAAAAAACCATATTCCTTTGGCTATCGAAAATCTGTATCCTCAAAGGCATAATTTGAGAAGTACCATTTACTACTCCCGATATGTGTATAGTTTCATTACTAGAATAAGATTCCTTGTCTGTTGTAATTGTAAAGACCGGTGATTTTCCAAGATATGCTGTACCCACATCTATCTTTCCAGTCATCTCTGGATGAATCTTGCAAAAATAGTAATAAGCAGACCAGATGCCAGACGGGATCTTAAAAGAATAGCTTTGGCCAGGGTTTAAAATTCCACTGTCAAACAATTTACCTGAATAATTGAGATAATTGGGCGTTCCACTTGTGATAGTATGGGTGGTGGTATCATTGTTTATCCACGTCACAGTATCTCCTTGTCTTGCCTGTAATTCTGGTGGCCAGAAAATTGCACTGCTTATGTTTGTATCATTTCTCTTAATGGTTATTTTCCACGGTATGTTAGAGTTGTCGGCAAATACCATATGGGAGGATAGCAGTAATACCATGCCAATTGAAAAAACTATATAGTAATGTAGATCCATACATTTTTGACTCTATCACCTCAAGATAAAAACAAGCTTGTTCAAATTAAAATCACATAATGGTGTCTGCGCAGTGCATCCTTACGTTGCGTACTGCTCATACAATATTCCTAAAAATTTTGGACATCTATCCGTATTCTAAAAAAATAAAAAGAAAAGGGGTCTAGAGTATGCCTAATGCCTACCCTAGGTCAACGATGTTTGTCGTGACTGATGGTACTTGTCTTTCGACGGTCAGTGCTGAACCTGTTGGCACGTCAATCTCTGCCTTCATGTTGTCAAGTTCTCCTGGCCTGTCTGCACTATTGTACACAATAGCAAGTTCTGCATGTTCGCCCACTTCAAGTATACTGTTGATTGGAGTGTGTGAAACATCCCAGTAGACAACTGCTGTTGTCTTAGTTGGAGCACCTACAGTACTTGTAGCACCTGTTATAGGTACAGCATTAATGCATCCGGCTGTATCTGCTGCATCAAGTGCCCCAGTCACGTTGTTATACGTGGCAGATGTCAGGACACACTTGCTCGCAAAGATGTCATCGTATCGTACTGTATTGCTGTAATACTTGATGCTAGTCTGGTTCGGATTCAGACTGACCGAGTCACCACCACTTGCAACCTGAAGCGGTATGATTGTAGCATTGAGTACTCCTGATCTTACGTCTCCAATTGCTGTGACCTTGCCTGCAATCTCTATTGCACTGCTTGCCTCAGTATAACTGGATATTATCGCAGTCTTTGCTTTCTGTGTGGTCGAAAAACCCATGTTGAGTACAACGAATGCTAGAGCTGCTGCTACTATTACAAATGCAATCATAACAATTGCAGCTTCTATACCCATGACTCCACGACGAGTTCTACGTTTTGGAACGGAGTTCATTAGGTGTGGATATAGTATGGGTGATATTATACACAAGTCTGTTTGTATTGAACAAACTAGTTTTCCGAAGTGTGAAAGGGATTATCTTCCTAATGTCATGCCATAAAGCGCATAAAATATGAAAAACTACATGGATGGTTTGCATACAGGCTTGATAAATTTTATTTGTTTATTACTTGATGCGCAATAAAATGATGCGTGGTCGTTTGCTGTATGTTTAATAAAAACATACGTTATTCTATAAGGAGTTAACTGCTTAAAAACTGACAATATGACTGGGGTAATCTATAGAAAATTATTTGAAATCTGCCGATGGTGGACTTGAATTAAAATGAGTGATGCCTTGTTGGAATCCAGCACATCTATCTCGTTACAAAACCCTCAAACTATAAAAGAAAAATGGCAAAGTTTTACTCTTGAACGAGTTGCAGAATTATCTGAGATTCTTGCAAGTGAAGTAGAGTCTGCAATAAGTGAGATAGAAAGACTGAATGGACAAACTCACATGATTGCAATTAATGCACGGATTGAAGCAAACAGAGCTGGCATTGCAGGCAAGGCATTCTCAGTAGTTGCTGAACAGATGAACGATCTTTCAGGTAAAATTGGTGTAGTGAGCAAGAAAATGCGAAACGAAAGTAGAGATTCTATTAATGAATTGGGAAATTTGATAAAAACTCAGGATACTAATGTTAGAGGGACTAGACTTTCTGATCTTGCACTGACTAACATTGATCTGATTGATAGAAACTTGTATGAAAGGTCCTGTGATGTACGTTGGTGGGCAACCGATGACGGTGTTGTCAACGCCTTATCTGCAAATACAAAAGAAGTATATGACTTTGTATCAAAACGAATGGGTGTTATATTGAATTCTTACACTGTGTACTTTGATTTGGTATTGTGCAATATGGATGGAAATATAGTGGCAAATGGAAAACCTGATACATACAAATCTGTAGGCATGAATGCAAAAAATACTGAATGGTTTATCAGTGCAATGAAAACCATCCACGGAAAAGAATTTGGATTTCAGACAGTGAGCAAATGTACTTTGGTAAATAATGAACTTAGTCTTGTATTCTCTTGTGCAGTAAGAGAACATGGTGATCAAAACGGTGCAATTTTGGGTGTGCTTGGAGCTGTGTTTCGTTGGCAGGACTTGGCACAAAAGATTGTAAAAGGTGTTCCAATATCAGATGAAGAAAAAAATAGAACAAGAATATGTGTAGTTGACGAAAATGGTCTGCTTCTTGCGGACTCTAAAGACATGATGCTTGAAGAAACAATTGAATTTTTGGGGAAAAATGAACTTTTTAGTCAGAAAAAGGGATATGTAGTGTCTGAGCACAAGGATGAAAAATGTTGTCTAGCACATGCGTTTTCCCATGGATATGAAACATATGCGTCCAACTGGCACTCTCTGATTATTCAAAAACTGCAAGGTTAACGGTTCTTATAATGCAAATCATGTTAATAGGTTAAAACTGACCATATTAAAATAAACAAGAGCCTAAATGGTCTGACATAAATAAAAAACGTTCCTAATCGTTTTAATTCTTGATGTGCTAACTAGATACAATGTCTGGTATTTAAAATAGCTACTATCCATTGGAAAGAATATGACATGTAGTAAAAAGACAAGGATTTGAATCATTAAGCAAAGAGGTGTGGGCAGGGGGAATTTCTCACATACAATATGTGAAAAAAAAACTGTTAAAATTAGAAGAAAGTGCATTGAAAAGTCGCAATGTTGAATTACTTCATAACATAGCTGTTTCAAAATTGTGTACAGCTAAAGTAGGACAGGAGTTAGAAAAAAGATTAATCATACAAGGCTGAAATTTAATCCTTCATTTAGCATATTTTAATGTGCACGTCGTGATAACAATAGAACAATAGTTTGTGTGTATGATCAATTCAAACATACGCGAACCTATTATTGGTCTGTACAATAAAAATCACAATACATATGATTCTAGGAAGACTTTACAAAATAGGAATAAAAACAAAAATTAATGCAATGGTAAATGTGGCATCTGCCATCTCGATAGCAACTGTCTCATTTTCTAGCTATTCTACAGCAGGACATGCGACTGGATCAGATGATGTAATGCATTATATCATGACAGGAATGATAATGCAAGCAGTGGTGGGAATACCTGCCTATTTTGTAGCTCGTTCAATTACAAAACCAATACTCCAAATGGCCACAATGGCAGAAAAAATTGGTCATGGTGACCTCACGGGAGACATACTGGAATCAAAATCACATGATGAACTTGGAAAATTAACTCAAGCGTTTGGTAACATGGTTGTTAACTTGAGACAGTTAGTGACACATGTGAGGGACGGTTCTTCTCTGGTTGCCTCAAACTCTGAACAAGTTGTTTCTTCTACTGAACAGATGAATTCATCTGTACAACAAATTTCATCAACAATTCAGCAGATATCTAAAGGTTCACAGACACAAGCTCAAGAGCTGGAAGAGACTAGTAAGGTAGTAACAAAGCTTACAAAAGAAATGAAAAGCCTTGCATTAAAAGCCAATACCACTGCCAATCTTACAAAAGAAGTTGGAGAAATATCTGAGATGGGATCAAAATCTGCATCAGAAGCAGATTTTAGGATGTCAAAGATCATCAGTGTAACTAACGAATCTGCACGAAAGATAAAGGAGTTGGCTAACCGTAGTGGTGAAATTACTGCCGTTCTAGAAGTCATACGAAAAATTGCTGATCAAACAAATCTACTTGCGTTGAATGCAGCTATAGAAGCAGCTCGTGCAGGTGAGGCAGGTAGGGGATTTGCGGTAGTAGCTGATGAGGTTAAAAGACTTGCAGAAGGTTCTGCTAAATCGTCAGAAGAAATAGATGGGCTGATAAAACAAATTCAAGATGATGCCAAGGCTACAGTGCAAAGCATAGAGGGTGGCAGCAAGGAGATATCAGAAGGCAGACTTGTAATAGACAAGTCACTGAAGGCGCTCAATGAAATAGCCACAAAAGTAAAAGAAGTCTCTGTAAATGTAATGGATGTAGCAAATTCGGTTCAAACTCAAGTTGCCGGCATAGAACAATTATCAAAATCTGCATCTGAAATAGCAGCAGTTTCTGAACAAAATGCCTCTGCAACTGAAGAAGCATCAGCTGCCACTGAACAACAAACAGCTGGAACCCAAGAGATTACGGCATCTGTGCAAAAAATGGCCTGCATGGCGGATGATCTTTTAAAATTTGCATCTGGTTTTAAACTGCCAGACAACTTCACTCTAATAGGATCGAGAAATAATACAAAAAACGGGGAGGCGGTTGCACAGTAATGAGTGAAACTGTCGTTGATGGGTATTTACAGGCAGTAGTATTCAACTTAATTGATAAGAAAACAAGCAAGAAAGAAGATTACGGTGTATCTATAGAACAGGTAAGAGAAATACGACCACTCGAGTCAATCACAAAGGTGCCTAACGCTAGGAGCTATGTTAAAGGGGTAATGAATCTGAGAGGAATGATAGTTCCAGTAATAGATGTAAAAGAAAAACTGGGTTTTAGTAGTGAAACGCCAAATCAAAAATCTCGTATTCTTGTTGCTGACGTAGATGGAAAACTTACAGGACTTTTAATTGATGAAGTTGATCAGGTCATACGCATTCCATTAAAAGAGATCGAAACAAACCTTTCAGGCGGCCTAGAATCATTAGAATACATCAAAGGGGTTGCTAAAACCTCTGGGAGACTAATTGTTCTTTTAGATATGCAAAAACTTTTGCTGCATGATTCTTTTATGTCTCAATCGGAGGAATGACATGTCTACAAGCGCGACAAAGATTCTGATTGTAGATGACGCTTCATTTATGAGAGTTGTCTTAAAAGACATTCTTGTATCTCACGGCCTGGTATCTCAAGTCTACGAGGCAGGAGATGGGCTTGTAGCAGTAGAATCATACAAACAATTCAAACCGGATATAGTTACAATGGATGTTAACATGCCACGAGCTGATGGAATTCAGGCTCTGAGATCCATCATACGTATCAACCCAAAAGCCAAAGTGGTAATGGTTACATCTGTTGAACAAAAACACATTGTACAAGATGCCATAAAATCAGGTGCGCGAGATTATGTGGTAAAACCATTTGATAGATCTAACGTAGCTATGGTGATAAGCAAAGTTATCAGGGCGAAATAGTATGATGGTGACGTCTGAGAAGACTCCGATCAAAGTCATGATAGTCAATGATTCTTCATACATGACGGAGTTATTACGTGATTTACTATCCTCAGAGACTAACATGAAAATTATTGAAATCGCACGAGACGGGCTTGAAGCGTTACGAAAAATCAAACATATGACTCCTGATGTCATATTGTTGGACCTAGAGATGCCTAACATGGACGGATTATCGTTTATTGAAAACGTGATGAAAGAAAAAATTGTCAATATCATTATTGTGAGTAACTACAGCAAATCTGGAAGCAAACTGATTTTAGATTCCCTAGAACTTGGGGCGGTTGATTTTATTACCATACCACAAGACGGCGAGGATATTATCAAAGAGCTAAAAAATATATTGATATCAAAAATAGAGGTTGCCTCCAGATCTAATCCTAACGTTTTGGTTCCAAAAGCTATTTCAAAATTGCGCCCATCAATCAATAAGGGTACAACATCTGGACAAATCGCATCAAAAGTGATTGTCATAGGTGCGTCTACTGGCGCACCACGTGTGATAATGAACATCCTTCAAGAAATTCCAAAGGATATTCCTGCTGGATTTCTAATCGTTCAACATATGTCAAAAGAATTCATATCAACTTTTTCAGAAAGACTTGACGAAGTTTCAAAGGTGCATGTCAAACAGGCAGCAGAAGGTGATTTGATACAAGAAGGAGTGGCACTACTTGCTCCGGGCGATATGCATATGGAGGTATTACCATCTCATAGAATAAAACTGAACCAAGGTCCTAAGAGATTTGGAGTTAGGCCAGCTGTAAACGTCACCATGGTATCTGCATCAGAAGCATTTGGTGCTAATACCATAGGGGTGTTGTTATCTGGGATGGGCCAAGACGGGGCGTTTGGAATGAAAATGGTAAAGAAAAGGCATGGAATAACACTTGCACAAAACGAATCGTCATCAGTTGTATTTGGAATGGCAAAGGCAGCAGATAGTTTTCATGCTGTTGATAAAATGGTGCACGCTGATGACTTGGCAGAAGAAATAATCAAAGTGGTAAAACATGATGTCTGAAAATAGCAAATACCGCGAGATGTTTGTACAAGAAGCTCTGGAGCATGTAGAAAATCTAAATCAACACCTTTTAAAATATGAAGAAGAACCAAATGTAAAAGAACATGTGGATGTTCTATTCAGGTCTGCGCATACATTAAAAGGCATGGCTGCAACCATGGGATATGATCAAATTAGAGAAATTTGTAAGACTACCGAAGAGATTTTTGACAAATTCAGAAAAGGAGAAACAACAATAACCACCGAATTGGGAAATGTCATCTTTCTTGGAATTGATCACTTGAGGAAATTAATAAGTGACGAGGCAAAAAAAATTGATCTGAACGAGTTTCTAAATTATGTAAAAAACCCAGCTGAACTCAGAGTTAACAATTCAGAAGCCGATCCGGTACCTATACTGCCGGTAAATTCTCCCACAGTTAGAGTGAAAATGCAAGATCTTGACACACTTGTTAATTTAGTCGGAGAAATGATGATATCTAAAATGCGACTAGACCAGATAATACAGACATGCAATTCTGATGAAGGTAAAGAGGTTCTAATGAATTTTGGCAGGCTTGTTACTGATATCCAATATCAAACAATGAAAATCAGGCTAGTTCCTGTAGATCACATCTTTAATAGGTTCTCAAGGATGGTGCGCGATGTTTCCGCATCTCTTGGTAAGGAAGTCAAATTGGAGGTAGAAGGTTCTAATATTGAACTGGATCGCACCGTCTTGGACGCAATTACTGATCCTCTTCTCCATATGCTTAGAAATGCGGTTGATCATGGATTAGAAACACCTTCTGAAAGAAAACAAATGGGAAAACCTGAAATTGGTACAATACATCTGAAAGCCAATCGCATTGGAGATAGGGTAGAAATCCAAGTTGTTGATGATGGAAAGGGTATTGATCTTGATGCAATTAAAGCAAAAGTCTTGGAAAAGAAAATCATAACTCAGGAAGAACTTGACCATATGTCTAATGAAGAAATCATAGAGATTATTGGGACCCCTGGTCTCTCGACAGCAAAGATGGTCACTGACATATCTGGACGAGGCGTTGGAATGGATGTTGTGATGACCCAGGTCAAAAATGTCGGCGGACATGTAAAAATCTTGACTGAAAAAGGAAAAGGAACTAACATCACATTAACAATTCCTATGAGTTTGGCTATAATAGGCGGATTACTAGTTAACATATCTGATCAGAAATACATTCTGCCACTTTCAAGCATATCTACTACAATTACAGTTGACTCTAAAGATATTAGATCTGTTCATGGAAAAGAGATGGTACTTCTAAGAGATAAAACAATTCCTATAATTCGAGCCGCGGCGGCTCTGGGTTTGGACTCAATATCTGACGTGATGATTAATGCTAAAGTAAACATAGTAGTTGTAGATAAGGATGGCAAGTCATACGGCTTGGTTGTGGATTCTCTCGAAAAAGAACAAGAGGTTGTAATAAAACGTCTTGATGACATAACCAATTCATTGGCAACATTTTCAGATGCAACCATATTGCCCGATGGTAAGGTCGCGTTAATTCTAGATCCGTCGTTACTAGTGTAGGTGAATCAAATTAACAATTGAAACATTAAATCAGACAGAATTATGTTCTCTTGAAAATGTGTTAAGCTCATATGTTGCACAGAAAACATCATCTGCATTATCCTCGCTTCTTGGAGAATCTGTAACACACATTATAAAGAAGACACATACGGAAACTTCTAAAATTGGAGAATTGAAAGATTTTATTAAAGAAATAGTCCTCTGTTCAGTATTTCTTCATGGAATGGGAGATGTGCGTTTAGGACTTCTATATTCCATACCTGAAATTGATGCAAAACAAATTGCCGCAAAATTGCTATGTGTGGAAAAAATTGACTCGCTTGATGATTTAGGAAAATCTGCAATATCCGAGGTTGGAAACATCATGTCGGGTTCATTTTTTAATGCCTTATCTGATCATACTGGATTAAAAGTTGATCTTTCTACACCAGATTTTGCTATGACATCGATTTCTGCATTATTGGAACCTCATGCATCAGGATTTCTTTGTGAGATTAATGACATAGTAACAGAAATAGAATTGACAGGTGTTGACAGTAATGTACGTGTATACATGTTGATAATTCAAGATCATGATAATGCAAGAAAACTCTTGAATGTAAAACGGTGACATTAACTGATAAATATTAAGATCAGGCTACAAATGGTTTGAAATTATGGGTGGTTATGATATGAATAGTTTACACGGTGAGAATTTGAGCCTTGACAAATTATCCATGGGGGAGGATTTATTGCGTACGTTTGAAAATGTGTTTGAAGGCTATGGGTTTGACATTAATCGGTACAAAACGGCCTTTATGAAGAGAAGATTGGATAGAAGAATGAAAATTCTAGAGATTGACGACTATTTGGAATATGCCATGGTTTTAAAAAAAGAAAGGCCGGAATTTGAAGAACTGTTTGCATCATTGTCAATAAATGTAACAAATTTTTTTAGAGACTCTACAGTATATGATAAATTCAAGTTGTCTATAATGCCTAAAATTTTATCGGGTCGTGATCAGCACGACAAAATCAAAATATGGAGTGCAGGATGCGCATCAGGGGAAGAAGCATATTCCCTTGCTATTATGTTCACACATGAAATTGAACAAGCAAATCATTTCGATGTGGAGATAATGGCAAATGACATTAATAAAAAAGCAATCGAACATGCACAAAGCGGCAGATATCCAAACAAAAGTGTTGGCAAATTACCACCAGATGTGATTGCAAATCATTTTCAAAAGATAATTGATAGTAAAAATGACGTAATCTATGAAGTAGCGCAGGCTACAAAAAATTTAGTGACATTCAAAGTGTGTGACATACTGTCTAACGATTCAAAAAATCTCGATGTGATATTCTGCAGAAATGTATTGATTTATTACGAAAAAGAAGCACAAGAACTGATTCTGACAAAATTTTATCAATGTTTGAAAGAATCTGGATATCTTGTGTTAGGAATGGATGAAACTATGCTGGGAAGACGATGTGCAAAATTATTTCATCCATTAATAGCACGGGAGAGAATCTATCAAAAAATCATGGGGTCTAATAATAAAAAATAATTACATCTATCTTATTTTATGTGGATAATATTCACATGTGTGATCAAATTGTACAACGGTATCGATATATGATCTTGTGTCAAACAAACCACAAATGATGTTACAGATATCATGTTACTCATTTGTTACAATTAAAACAAACCAATTATTTCATGATATTTTACTGGAAAAATCTATCATATTGTCTCAATCGGAGGAATGACATGTCTACAAGCGCGACAAAGATTCTGATTGTAGATGACGCTTCATTTATGAGAGTTGTCTTAAAAGACATTCTTGTATCTCACGGCCTGGTATCTCAAGTC
>JBOGRA010000016.1:0-23404 GCA_050749325.1 Nitrosotalea sp.
CAACCGAAGAGTGTCAATTCTGTCACTCACAAGGTGCTCCTCAACCAATAGCCAATGAAATCGAACAGAAAGGATACTTTATCCAGAAAATGGAAGGCTGTCCGTAGCTACCTTTTTCAATTTTTTAAACTCATTATTTTTGAAAACTCTTTTTAGATCGCTCCATCCTATTTTGTATCATGGCAAAGAATAGCAAATACAACAAACTGACAGTAGAAGGCGAGATCCAGACCAAGTGGATATGCGGTTGTTTTGAGACTGTGGATGGGTTCTTCAAGTTTTGTCCGAAACACAACAATGCAATGAGAAAAACAATAGAGGCTCAAATAGACGAGCTAGACATGACATTGATTGTGGATGATAAAATAGATCAACCTACAAAACAAAGATAGCAACAAATGCAGATACGAAAACTATTGCCACGGTGTTTAACAACTTGATGACGGTATTTAGTGCTGGTCCTGCAGTATCCTTGTATGGATCCCCAATTATATCGCCAACAATTGCTATCTTATGTTCTTCAGTTCCCTTTTGTTTGTTAATTTCCATGTATTTTTTGGCATTGTCCCACGCACCACCAGTATTTGCCAGATGGAATGCCAAGAAGATCCCTGTAATTACTGCACCCATTAAAAGCCCAACTACTGCAGACGGACCCAAAACTATACCAAGTATTATTGGAGCTGAAATTGTTATTGTTGCAGATTTCCAAAGCTCACGTAATGAAGCTACTGTTGCAACATCAACACATTTTGCATAATCTGGTTTTACCTCATGGGTCAAAATGCCTGGAGATTCCTTGAATTGCCGCCTTACTTCTTCTACCATTTTAGATGCTGCCCGTGCTACTGCTGAGATAAGCTGGCTTGTAATAAAGAACGGCAATAGACCACCAACAAGTAATCCAACAACTACTGCAGGATTTGAAAGACTGTAATCGAAAGTGTGATGAAATACTTTTCCTGCTTCATACTGAAATGCCTGGATCATGGCTAGCGCAGCTAGACCTGCACTTGCAATTGCAAAACCTTTAGTCACAGCCTTTGTAGTATTTCCTACTGCATCAATTTCATCTGTAACTTTACGGTTTTCTTCCCCCATACCTGTCATTTCTACAATTCCACCTGCATTGTCACTGATAGGGCCAAATGCATCTATACTCAATACAATTCCTGCAAGGCTTAGCATGGCCATGGCTGTAAGCGATGTCCCAAAGATTCCATAAAGTTCAGCTTGTGCAGGATCTGGCGTTGCAGATGACGCCAGTACATATGATGTAGCTAATGCCACAACAATGGCAATCATAAACGGACCTGTTGAGCGCATTCCTTGTATTATTCCCATTAGTGTAAGTGATGCATATCCCCATTTTGCAGAAGCCGCAATTTCTTGTACTGGCTTGAATCTATAGCTTGTAAAGTAATCTGTGATTCTCTGTATTACTGGTACCAGAATGACGCCTATTACCGTACTACCAAACAGTGCATATGCAATCTTCGTGTGACCAAGAAACAGATATGTAAAAACAAAATTAAGTGCAATTGCTATTGCAGCTGAAACATAAAATGCGTTGGCAAGTGGCTTGTTTACATCCGTCATCTTTCTTGGGCCTATGGTTGCAATACCAATAATAGATGCAAATAATCCGGAAGCGCCAATTAACATCGGATAAAACAGGTTCTGAGGGGTTCCAATCAGCCCGGCAATCAGTAATGATGCAAGCATTGTAACAATATATGATTCATAAATATCAGACCCCATCCCAGCTGCATCCCCTACATTATCTCCCACGTTATCAGCAATTGTTGCGGGGTTTCTCGGGTCATCTTCTGGGATATTTGCTTCTACTTTTCCTACCAAGTCTGCACCCATGTCTGCAGCCTTTGTGAAAATTCCACCACCGACTCTGATAAACAAGGCAATCAAACTAGCGCCTATACCAACTCCAGCAATTGTGATAGGATTAGGAAATGCAAAATAGAGTAAACTCATGCCCAAAAGAGCCATGGCAGGCACGGCAAGACCCACTGTTGCCCCGCCCCTAAATGCAAGAGCAAAGGTATGTCCAAGCCCTTTTCCAGATGCGTTTGCAGCTCTAACCGCTGCCTTTACTGTAATTTTAAGTGAGATCAGCCCGGCAATAGCAGAAAGCCCTGCACCAACAGCAAAAGCAATGCCGTTGGTAAAGCCAATTGCGGCACCGATCAAGACCGCAAGACCTATGGCTATTGGAATAACAATCCTAAATTCTCTTCTCAAAAACGCCATTGCGCCTACCCCTACTGCGTTTGAAATATCCAGCATCTGTTGGGTTCCAGGTTTTTGTTTAGATACCCACGCCGCAAGTACTGCCGCAATAATAAAAGATATGATTGACGCACCAACAGGAATCATTTCTTTGAGCGTCATCTGAGAGAAGACTCGATGGAGTATTTATATAAATTTATTCTACTTTTCTTATATAATGTCATGAGGATGTGATTTAAAATAATTTTAAGAAGAATTTTTACACTCTTTTTTGATATGGTTTAAAAATTTTTCCTGCCAAGCCCTGCCTTACAAGCTTGTTGAAGCGTTTTCCATGACTTAGGTATGGAAATCTAAAATGAATAAGTTCGTGCACTATGGTATTTTCAAGTGTCTTGTCATCAGGTATTTTCTTGATATTGACAAATACAAGATTGTGTTGCAAATAGGACACGCCTAGGTATTTGTAAGCCGAAGTTCTCCTACCCTGGGTAACTTCCTTTGGCATGCCAAGAACTTCCCTAGTTGTTAGCAATACTTTGGGTTCTGAAATTCCAAATCTATTCGAATAGATTCCAACCTTCTCCAATATCTTGACTTTCAAGTCCAAATCATTTTTCATTATTTGAGAATCTTCGGAAAATAGTTTAATTTGAATTGTCAAATATCGTACAAGAGTTTGTGGATTTTTTCAAGTTTACCAAAAAAGTGGTTAGGTAGGGTCAGAACTTGTGTAGCTTAATCACATATCATACAGCCACCGTGTCATCACACCCCAACTAACTCATAGAATTCATAATCTTGGCTGCATTATTTCTTATCTCTTCGGTTACCTCTACAATGACTAGCCCTTCATTTGGTTGCCCATACATGACGACCGAATTTTCTGGAGCATACAAGGCGGCAGGTAAGACCAGCAAGTCTTCCTCACCTTTTACGATTATTCTAACTGGCGCATCTGCCTGAAAGGCTTTTTTTATTACAGATATGCTCTCAGCAGTAATCTCTGCTGCGGGGTTTACGCATTCAAGAGTTGTTCTTGCTTGTCCCACTGGCAAGTTTCTCTTGTTCCTCTTTTCCAATGAATCAACTATCTGCAATGCCGGGTCAAGCCCAAATTTTATCATCTTCTCAGTTGTTGCATCCCCGACAGTTATCAAAAAGACGTCTTTTGGCATAGCTTGTAAAATATTCTCTTTTGTTACCTCTGAATCTTTAATTAATAACCCCATAGGTTTTTTGAGACTATCACGCAAACTGTCTGGCAGATGCACAAGATACCTTTGTTTTATTCTATTTTTATGTAGCTGCTTCTGCAGTCATTTCCTCACTGAGTTGACTTGCAATCACACTGCATCTTGCTGCCACATTCTTTGCCACAGTCATAAATGCCTGAGCGTTGGGAGAATTTGGATCAGTGACAAGCACAGGTCTGCCACTGTCAGAGCTTTCCATTATACCTGGGTTTAGAGGAATTCCACCCAAGAATGGCAGGCTGTGTTTTTCACCCATTCGTTTTGCACCGTCTTTACCAAAGATATAATGATCGGTATCGCAATTATTGCATTTGAAGTAGCTCATGTTTTCTATCACACCAATAATTGGCACATTGAGTTTTTGAAACATGCCAAATGCCTTTACTGCCACATTGCTTGCAACTTCCTGAGGTGTGGTCACAACTACAATACCGGTTATAGGAATGGTCTGAGCTAGTGTCAATGGGATATCGCCTGTTCCCGGCGGAAGATCCACAATTAGGTAATCAAGATCGCTCCAGTTGGTATCTACCAAAAATTGTTTTAAAATTCCTGAAATTATTGGACCACGGTATATTGCGGCCTGATGTTCCTGATCAGCGAAGAATCCAAATGATACCACTTTTAATCCGTGTGATTCTGCAGGTTGTAGTTTGTTATTTTCAACTTCCAGAGCAGCTTTTCCCATTCCGAGCATAAGCGGCACACTTGGACCGTAAATATCTGCATCAAGAATTCCAACTCTAGCACCAGTATTTGCAAGAGCCAGTGCAAGATTTACAGAGACAGTTGTCTTACCTACTCCACCCTTTCCACTTGCAACGCCTATGATGTTCTTAACAGTAGGAAGCATCTCGTCCATGCTTAGCGCGCGGCCTTCCATGACTTTGGCAGTAACTTTGATGTCTGGCTTTGATACTCCTGGAATTTTAGATATGGCTTGACGGACATCTTGTTCTATCTGTTCATTGAAAGGACATGCAGGAGTAGTTAATTCCAAAGTAAACTTGAGATCATTACCATTTATCTCCAGATCCTTTATCATGCCCATTGAGACAATATCTTTTTTGAGATCCGGGTCAATTACTGTACTTAGTGTCTGTAAAACCTCGTCGACTGATACCATACAATAAAAAATTCCCTAGTAGGATATTTAAACATAGGCAAAAATAGATACAAACTATCCAAAGATTCATAAATTCAAATTTTGCAAGTGCTTTTGAATGTTTTCTATATCAACCCTTACTGATGTAGTTAGAATTCCTCCGAAATTATTTGGTGAGTCACTGAAAAAGGCAGCCATAACAATTTTGAGAGAGAAATATGAAAGTATGATAAATCCTGAATTGGGCTACGTCATAATGATCATGGATACCAAAGTCGAGAAGATGGGCAAAATAATTGCAGGAGATGGAGGTACTTATCACAGAGTAGAGTTTACCGCACTTACATTCCATCCAAAGCTTCAAGAAATTGTCAGAGGCGAAATTGTCGAAATTACAGACTTTGGTGCATTTGTAAGAATTGGTGCAACAGATGCTTTGTTACACTTGTCACAAATAATGGATGACTATCTAAAGAGCGATGTAAAATCAGGCATGATTTTGGCTAACCAGAGTGGAAGAACTATGAAGATTGGTACAACTCTTCGAGCAAGAATCACAGCAGTTTCATTAGGTAAGACCGCCGCAATGAAAGTTGGCATAACTTGCAGACAGCCATTCCTCGGTGCAGATGAATGGATCGAAGAAGAGATAAAAAAGGCAAAATCTCCTCCAACGCCACAAGCTGAAAAGACTAAAAAACCTGTAGAAGCCAAGTGATGAAAAATGGTTAGAGAGATGGCTTGCCGCAAGTGCAAATGTGTAACCATTGGCAAGGTATGTGCAATTTGTAAATCAACAGACCTGACGCCAGATTGGAGTGGTTCGGTTCTCATAGTGGATCCCATAAACTCAGTCATTGCAAAATCTTTAGGAATAACCGAAAAAGGAAAATACGCCCTCAGGGTAACTTAGATTGCATAGTCGTGCAAAAAAAGCACTCGAAACATTTCTCAAAGAAGACATAGGCAAAGGCGATGTAACAAGTAATCTTCTTCCAAGAAAAAAAATTACTGCAAGTATAATTTCGCGTCAAAGAGGCATCATTGCAGGAACGTCTCATATCAAAGAAATATTTACTTCAAGAAACTGTAAAGTAAGAATTTTAAAAAACGATGGTACCAAGATAGAGCCTACCGATAAGATAATGACAATATCAGGCCCTGCATACTCAGTTTTATCGTGTGAGAGGACAGCGCTTAACTTGCTATCAAGGATGAGTGGAATTGCTACGCAGACAAACAAGTTGGTAAAAATCATCAAAAGCGCAAATCCAAAAGTAGAACTCTACTCCACAAGAAAAACTGCCCCCGGTTTGCGCATCTTTGACAAAGAGGCTGTAGAGATAGGCGGTGGCAGAAAACATCGAAGTTCTCTTGACCAGATGGTCATGATAAAAGATAATCATCTGGCAGTTGCAAAGTCATTACAAGAGATAGTTCGTTCTGCTAAAAAACGATACAAAAAATTCGAGGTAGAAGTTGAAAGCCTTGATGACGCAATAATAGCTGCAAGAGAAGGAGCATCAATCATAATGCTTGACAACATACCTCCCAAAGAGATCTTGCGCATCATCCAAGTCTTAAAACAACTCAACCTTCGAAGAGGGATAAAACTTGAAGCGTCCGGCGGAATAGATGCGTCAAATGTAAGATCATATGCCAGAACTGGCATAGACATCATTTCTATTGGTAAATTAACCAGTTCGGTTTCAGGATTGGATTTGAGTCTTGAAGTTAACTGATTGCAAGCATGCGCTCTATAGCTAGCTGTGCTCTTTGTGCAATATTTTTTGAAACCTTGACTTCGTACTTTTCTTCCTTCAATGACAAATAGACCTTGTCAAGCGTTATCATCTTCATGTATTTACAAACAGCAGCGTCTGACATTGGTATGAATTCTTTTTCAGGATTTTGCTTTCTCATTCTGTACAATATACCGGTTTCTGTAGCCACAACGAATGTCTTTCCGTTAGAACTCTTTGCGTGATTCATCATGCCTTCTGTTGACAAGATCTGGACTTGCCTGTTTCCATAGTCTCCACATGCAACATCATACATGATAGATGAAGTACAGCTACACTCTGGGTGAACCAAAAACTCTGCACCGGCATATTGCGTTAGTTTTTCTTGTACTTCTTGTGGTCGTATACCTGCATGGACGTGGCACTCTCCTGCCCAGATGTACATGTTTTTCCGGTCTGTCATTTTGGCCACATATGAACCAAGAAACATATCAGGCAAAAAGAGTATTTCCTTATCGACTGGAATTGATTTTACTACATTAACGGCGTTAGATGAAGTGCAACAATAGTCAAGTTCTGCTTTTACTTCAGCAGACGTATTTACATATCCTACCGTCACTGCACGTGGGTGTTCACTTTTCCATTTCCTTACCTGGTCGGCATTAATAGTATCTGCAAGAGAACATCCTGCCGACAGGTCTGGAATAAGCACCTTTTTGTCAGGACATACAATTGCTGCAGTCTCTGCCATGAAATGTACTCCGCAAAATAGAATTGTTTTATGATCAGTTTTTGCAGCTTGACGCGAAAGCCCTAATGAATCACCTACATAATCTGCGACATCTTGCACTTCTGGCAATTGGTAATTATGAGCAAGAATCAGCACATCCTTTTGTTCTTTTAGCTTAAGAATTTCGGATTTTAGGTCCATTGTTCAGAATAAAGCTGTATTTCTTTCCATTTAAAGGGTCATGATATTGACAAATTTGTAGTCAGATAGAATACATTATGGCAATATTTGCCATTCAGGTTCCTATTTGGATTTCTCCGTCACAAATCTTTCTCAGGCATTCAATTGCAGAGAGAATTGCAAGTCTGCTTGTTTTTGGATTGCTCTCACTTGGTATATTTTCAACTTTTATCGAAAACTTTCCAAACTTTCCACTAGCCTGTATCTCATGAGTGTTTTTGTCAGTTTTTGGGTCAGCAATTATTCTTACCTTGGTTTTTGTGCTTCCAATTCCAGCCAAACTGATGAGTGCTGCGACGTTAATGTTTGCAGGAAACAGCCTTACTGCCTCTTCTGCAGTTCCATCATATATCACAGTAGATTCTTTTATTTCATCAGGATTTATTTTTGAAGTCTCGAAAAATTTTGCGCCCTTTAGTGCTTTCGGATTCTTGGTTGTAACTAATACTATTGATTCTAACTCATCTTTTACTGCTCTGATACTATCAAGTCCAGCAATTGCGCCAGACGGAAGAAAGACTCGTTTGTTAAAATCCTTGCAGCCCTCTGATACTATCTCAAATATCGATTCATCCAATAGTGCACCCACACTCATTATCATCATGTCTTTTCGATTTTGAAGGATAGATAGCGCGTTATCTCTAACTGCGTTCTGGGAAGCAGCCTCTATTATCAGATCTACTGGAGATGCTGCCAGTAGACCAACATTTTCTGTTATCACAGGTTTGTTTTTTAGTTTTGAGACTAGTCGTTGTGACGATTCTTTAGAAAAATCAAATACATGGGTAAGTTTTGCAGAAATCTTTCCAGAATCGATAGCAATGGCTATTTCTGTTCCTATTGCCCCACAACCCAAAAGTCCGATCCTTCTCAAGCCAATACTTTTGACAAAACACCTTGTTAAATCTGTTATCGGGTTTACAGATACATAACACAAAATTGAATTATACAATTTGTTAAGTTAATGTGGAGTTAAAATTCTAGAATTGGAAACACATGAATCTACACTTATAGAAAAATTTCTCTTCAGAATAGCAAAACAATGGATTGCGGGCGATACCATGAACGAAGCCCTTCGATCTGCCAAGTCTGCAAACAAGAACGGAATGAATGCAATAATCAACAAGCTTGGGGAACACATGACATCAAAGGATCAGATCAGGGACACGGTATCAGAATATCTAGCACTTGTCTTGAACTTGCGTAAATTCAAGGTTTCTGGCGGAATATCAGTCAAGCCAACTCAGGTGGGGCTGTCTAAAAGTATAGAAGAATGCATGATAAATCTTGAAAAAATAATAGAAAAAGCAGTGTTCCCCCAGTCCTTTGTTTGGATAGACATGGAATCATCTGAATATACAGATAACATAATCAAGATCTACCTAAGCCTATTTGAAAAATATGAGAGACTAGGCATGGCAATACAGGCAAACCTCAAGCGTACCGAACATGATTTGAATATATTATTAGACCATGGCGCAAAAATTCGATTGGTAAAGGGCGCATATCGAGAGAGTAAGAAGAGTACCTACAAAACAAGACATGAAGTGGATGAAAACTACAAAAAACTTACAAAGATGCTTTTTTCACACGGTAACGAGTTTGCAATAGCAACTCATGACTCAAAGATGATTGATCTTGCCATAAATCTATCAAAAAAATATGAGAGAAAGTTTGAATTTCAGATGTTAAAGGGAATACGAGATGAACTAAAACCAATCTTGATCAAGAGTGGTTTTTCCGTATCAGAGTACATACCATATGGAACCAATTGGCTTCCTTATTCAATAAGGCGTCTAAAGGAGAGAAAACGAAATATCTTGCTTCTTGGAAGTTCTTTTCTTCACTCACATCGTGTTTGAGTTTGTTCTCGCATGAATTGAAGTAAATAGTAAACACCACCAGTACCCTTGCCCGAGATTCCAGAATATTTCCATCCCACAAAAGGCTGAGCCCCAACCATTGCTCCTGTTGTGGCACTAGCTGCCCTATTTGCATACGTAACACCGGCTTCAATTCTATCGAAGAATGACTCGATCTCGTTTTTGTCTTGGCTAAAAATTCCTGCAGTGAGCCCGTAGTTACTCTTGTTGGCTTCAGATATTGCCTCATCAAAGTTGTCAAACTCTTCTACACAAAGAAATGGAACAAACAGTTCTTCCCGTACTAGTTCATGATCTTTTGGAAGGCCTACAACAATTGTAGGCTCAACAAAATTGCCATTTGTGAATTGTGAATCAGACAAGACAGAGCCGCCACAAACTATCTTGCCATCTTTTTTTGCAATCTCCGTCGCCCTTTGAAATTTTTTCAAAGACGCCTCATTTATTATAGGACCGACAAACACGTCTTTTTCCCATGGCTTTCCCATCTTCAGTACCTTGGTCTTTGCAACCAACTTCTCCACAAACTGGTTTGCGATATCTTTTTGAACATAAACCCTTGAGCATGCACTACATTTCTGTCCGCTGTAACCAAATGCTGCTCTCAAGACGCCATCTGTTGCCTTTTCCAAGTCAGCTGTTTTTGTAATTATTGCAGGGTTCTTTCCTCCCATTTCCGAGATGAACGGTCTTGGAATGTTTTGAACAAATGAGTTAAAGCCAGATACCCCAACTTCTTTTGAACCAGTAAACGCTATGCCGTCCACAAGTGGACTTTCTAAAATTGCTCTGCCCACAATACCGCCAGAACCTGTTACAAAATTTACAACTGCCGGAGGAAGTTTGTGATATATAGCCTCAATGAACTTGTAGGCAGAGATTGGGGAATCACTAGATGGTTTTAAGACAGCAGTGTTGCCAGCAATTAATGCACCAGAGGTCATTCCTATTGATATCGCAGATGGAAAGTTAAAAGGAGATACAATTCCCCATACACCGTAGGGTTTCAATGTGCTACGAGTTTTTTCATTTGGGTTTGCGCTTTGAGTTTCCTTTGAAAAACCTTGGTTTATCTCAAGTTGCTCTGCGTAGAATCGCATAAAATCTATTGATTCATCCAAGTCGCCCATAGACTCTAACCTGTTCTTCCCATTTTCAAAACTCAGTATTGCCGCAAGATTGAATTTGTTCTGGGCAAATACATCTGCCACTTCTCTAAATATTTGAGATCGCTTCTGGTATGATGTAAGAGACCACTTGTGAAAAGCCGCCTTGGCGGATTCGATTGCATGTAAGGCATCTTCCTTTGACGCCAATGGAAAGTTTGCCAAAACAAGATTCTTGTCGGCTGGAGAACGCACTTGAAATTGGTTGTTTGAAAATAACTCTTTTCCTCCTATTATCATTGGGTAATTCTTGCCAAAATCTTTCTTGATTTCCTCTATTGCCTGATCAAATTTTTTATGAAATTCGTCAGTAGTGTTAGTTTCTACAAATTTCGTCCATGTCTTTTCGTTTTGAAACACGAGATTACTATGCAATCGTCACATAAATTAGTTTGATTATTTGTTAGCTTGAGACCAAATCTGTTTCAAACGAGAAACATTTTATCTCAGTAGACAAAGGGGTTTTATGCTTAATACGGTTTATCGTGATGCCTTAAAGAAACGAGAGGAAGCAAAATCTGTCTTCAAGGGAAAAACATTTGAACTCATCATCCAGGCTGCCAAAGAAAAATGGATCGATTATTTGCCTCAGAAGAAGGATTCAGTCATAGCAGGCATAGATAGCAGTTATAACAGCACAAAGTTTCAAGGGCTTGAATTATGGGTGGTCACAGGAGTATCAATAAAATCAGATGGTCAAATCATAACTGAAAAGCATGATCAAGGACTTGGTCAGCCTTCCCCAGAGCTTGAGACACAGGCAAGCAAGATGGAGGTTGAGGCCTGTGCCGCCTCAGTTGACAGGGCAGACATAGTAGCACTTGATGGTTCACTTTATTCACAGTTTCTTACTAGACAGTCTTCACTTGGCAATTCTATCACTTTGGCAATCAAAAAGAAAGGAAACGTTGTTTTCATATCAAAGACCTCATCGGCAAGAAAACAATTTGAAAAACTTGGATCTGTTGCTGGAGACATCTTCTATTACAATCATGCAGTTAGGGGACCAGGCTTTAGCAAGATATTTGTTGATAATTCACTTGGGCCAGGAAAGGTTGTGTCGTATGTTTATGCAAGACTGAGAGATTCCACACCACTAATCAAGATTGAGTTACTAGGGTCAGGAATTAGCGAAAATGAGATAAAATCCCTTTTGGATAGATTAACAAAAAATAGTGTTGGGGGATATCCATATGCGTTAAAGTTGGCGCATGAGAATTGTAAGATTACCAATTCAGAGTTGTCAAGACTTGTTAGTCTATATGGACTGACAAATGAGATTGGTTCTAGGGAAGTGCTGAATTGATAATAGGCGTTGTAATTGGCGAATCAAAGCCAACTGAAGTAACCGCTCAGTCATCAAAACCTCTCTCTGTTGGAGAGTACGTCATAATTGATTCACAGGACGGCAGGATTCTTGGCCTAGTTGAAAAGTCTGCAATATCAAGTGATGCCCTCACAGATATTAGAAATTTTGATGAAGCAATTGAGAGCAAAGAGGTAGCCGAGATTAATTCTAGGGACAAAAATTACAAGGTAAAGATTGGAATACTTGGATTTTTGGACAAGTTACAAAAAGGACATGTGATAATTCCCGCAATTCCACCACTACCAGGAACTTCAATTCTTGAAGCAACACAACATGACTTGGGGATGATATTTGGGCCTGTTGGAAACGAATGGATTAGGATAGGTTCGCTCTTGAGAAATTCAAGCATTGAGGCAAAAATAAACATCAACAAAATTGTATCAAGACACTTGGCCATTCTTGCAATGACTGGAATGGGAAAGAGTAATCTTGTTTCGCTCATAGCAAAACATGTTGCGACATTAAATGGTACACTGATTATCTTTGACTATCATAATGATTATGAAAATCTTGATGTTGTCAAGATGAATTACATGATGGCAAAAATAAATCCTAGGCTTTTGCCATCAGATAAACTAGCCGAAGTCATAGAACTTCGCGAGAATGCAGACAAGCAACAAAGAGTCTTGCGGGAATCACTTACTGATTCAGTCAAACAAGCAAAAGACTTTTGGTCGTCCTTAGAAGAGACCGTTGCTGCATTTGGCCACACTACAAAAGGCTATGCAGACAGTGCAAGTAGGGTTTTAGACAAAATAGATGATGCCAAGCATAGATTTTCAGACATACTAGACCCCGACTGTGGAGATCCTGTAGATTTGATAAAGGAAGGCAGAGTGAATGTCTTGAACATAGCAGAACTAAGCGAGCGGCAGGCAAATGCTGGATTATCATATTATTTACAAGAGCTTTTGCAGCAGAGAAAGGAATCAGTATGGGAAAGAAAAGGCAAGTCCACACATAGAAAAAATTACAAATTTCTTGCGCCAATATTTGTCATAATAGAAGAGGCTCACGTGTTCATACCAAAGGGAGAACATACTGATACCAAATACTGGGCCTCAAAGGTAGCAAGGGAGGGGCGCAAGTTTGGAATCGGGCTATGCGTGGTATCACAGAGACCAAGAAACATAGATCCCAATGTTCTAAGCCAGATGGGCTCTCTTGCAATAATGAAGATCGTGCAAGATGATGATCAACAGCAGATAGCGTCTGCTTCAGAATCACTAAGCAAGGACCTCCTTTCTCAGCTTTCCTCTTTGAATATTGGTGATGCAATACTGATTGGGCAGTGGGTAAACTTGCCTTCCATAGTACACATAGATGAGGTGAAAAGTAAAAAATCTGGTTCTGACTTGGATGCGGTATCAGAATGGAAGGAGACAGACAAATTCAAAGATATTGCAAAAGAAACAACTCAAGGACTAATCCAAAAAGACCTGTTGCTTGATTGAGATGATTTTTTCACATATTTCTGACATACATCTTGGTTTTGTGCAATATCACTCAGAGGAACGTGAAGAAGACGTTTACTCTGCATTTAACCAAGCTGTAGACACTTCAATAAATGACCATGTCAGTTTTGTAATATTTGCTGGAGACATCTTTCATGTGCCAAATCCAAGCGGCAAGGCAATTGTCGTACTGGCAAATGCCCTGAAACGATTAAAACACAATAACATCGAGTCATTTTTTATTTTAGGGGAGCATGACATCAGTAGAATAAGGGCAACTCCTGTGCCTTTTGTATACCACAATTTAGAATTTTCAAGATACATAGGCAATGGCAAACCCCTCGTGTACAAGGATATTCTCATAACGGGATTTGACAAGAGACGGAAAAGTGAGATCCACACATTTGAGAGTGATTTTTCCACTGCTGATCTAGCAGCAAAGAATCACCAAGGACACAAGATATTGGTTTTACACCAAGGTATTTCTGAAATTAATAAATTTGCAGGAGAGTTAAATTCTACGGATCTGCCAAAGAACTTCACATATTATGCAATGGGTCATTTGCATGACCAAGAGCTAAAAAGATTCTCTCACCTAGGAGGACCCTTGGCATATCCAGGATCTATAGAAATGACATCAAGTGAGAGCATAAAGGATGCCCAGAAGGGATTTTACCAAGTAGACATTTCAGGCCCCGAAGCCATTCCAAGTTGGATAAAGCTGGACACTAGACCCCAGATGTCGTCTAGGATCTCAGTTGACAAACTTCCTGATGAGATTGATGTGCTCTCTGAGAAGATCAAGTCATGTAACAGAAAGCCAGTGGTTGAGATAAGAATAACGGGGGATATTTTGGATCCTAGATTTATTCAAACACAGATCTCCCGATTATCTGAACTTACTTTACGATGTTTTTGGAAACACATGTCATCTGAACAAAAAAATGGCGCCGTGTTCATTGAAAGACCAGTAAAAATAGAAGAAGAGATGCACAAGATTGCAAAAGACATTCTTGGTTCTACCGAGCTTGCGAATTTTGCCATAAATGAGCTATTGCCACTCCTCACAAAGGGAAGTATTGAGGAGGCAAATGCTGCAATCAATGAAAACTTTGTACAATTCAAAAAGGGATTGAGAAATGCTACGATCAGTTGAATTAGCAAATTTTCTCTCTCATGTAAACACCAGACTAGAATTTGATAGTGGGGTAACAGTCTTTGTTGGGCCAAACGGGGCTGGAAAGTCTAGCATAATAGATGCGATAACGTTTGCATTGTTTGGAGAACACATTAGAAAATCTACAAAGGGATTACTTCGCAGGGGAAGCAGTCAGGCATACGCCAAAGTAGAGTTTTCCATAGGAAATAGACAGTTTGAGGCAGTACGTAAGATAGACCCAAAGGGAACTGTATCGGCACAGCTTTACGAAAAAATCAATGAAGAGTTAGTTCCACTTGCGGCAGGCGAAAGAAGACAATTTGGAGAATCCATGACACAGACAATAGAATCTCTAATAGGACTTGATTTTGAGAAACTCAAGGTAGCATCCATTGTACAACAAGGCGAACTGCAATCAATTATTGAGGCAGATCCGAAAAAATTCAAAGAACTTGTTAACGCAATAATTGGAATAGACAAGCTTGATACAGCATATGAAATTATGAAAAAAACCATTGATGCGTTTAGGATGTCTGTGAAGGCCAGACTGGGCTATGACGATACCAGCATAGAATTCCTCCAGAACAAGACTGATTCATTGTCAAAAGAGATCATGTCTTTAGAGCCTCAAAAGAAGAAGCTGGAAGAAGAAAAAAATACAGAAGAACAAGAGTTCATCATACTACAGAACAAAATAGAAAGTGACGCACCAAAAGAACTCAAGGCAAAAGAGATAGAAAAAAGAAGAGAGGAACTTGGACTATATTTGAGAAACGCCGTCACATCCATCAAAAGAGAGATTGCTGAAAAAGAAAGAAAACTTGCTGAATGTTCTAGTAGTTTGCCAATTTTGTCAGTCAAACCACAGATGGAGTATGAGACAAGGCAGGTACAGCTCGACGTGGAGAGAATACGAAATGAATCCAAAGAGATAGGTGAAAAAATAGCCAAGATAAAAGGGCAGCAGGAGATTGCAGGCAAGTTACAGATGATAGATGGAAAATGCCCTGTATGCGATTCCAAAGTAGATCATATCAATCCCTTGTTTGAAGAAGAACATCTACGCATAGAACTTGAGACGCTAAGAAAAAAAGGCGAGATTCTCTCTCAAGAAGAAGTTGCCAATCAAAACAAGAAGAAAGAGACGGATCTAAAAACTCAGCAGATCATAAAGGCAGAAAGCATTCTGGCCTCAAACAACATCAAGAGCCAAGAGGATTTGACAAGACTAAAAGAAGAGATCATGAATTTGCAAACCAATATCAAGGAAGTTCCTCAAGTTAGTACAACTGGAAATCTGATACAATTTGCAATAGATGAGTATTCAACTGATGCAATAAGATCAATAATGTCACTAATAGAGGAGACGCAAGGTTTTGACGTTGTAAGCTTTAGAAATATCAAGTCAAAACTTGAACCGCAACGAAGACTTCTCAGTACATTAGACCAAGAAATAGGTGCAGTGACCACTAGACTAAAGGATCACAAAGAAGAGTTTGAGAAGATTTCTCAGACAGTAGGAGAGTTGCATGATGTGAGACAATATGTTTCAAGTCTTGAAGATATCCGTGGTCAGATTTACAACAGGGATGGTCCTGTTGCCACAAGCCTTCGTTCATGGGCACTTGGGATGATATCACAAAAGGCCTCAGAGTACTTGACTACATTTAACGTAAAAATTCAAAGAATCATTCTTGAAGACAAGGCAAGAGATATCGGCATCACATGTTATTCGGGTAATTCCACATTGGATTTAGAATCATTGAGCGGAGGAGAGAAGGTAAGTGTTGCGCTGGCATTACGTCTTGGCATGGCACACCTCATGGGTTCATCAAGTCTGAATTTCATCATTCTGGACGAGCCGACTACACATTTGGATCAGGAGAGAAGAAAATCTCTTGTAAGTGTGCTCGCGCAAGCTTTTGAATCAAACGTGGATGCCATATCTCAGTTCATCATAATTACGCATGATTCAGAAATCTTTGAAAACTCTAACATAGATGCAATATATGATTTCAAGTCAACGCCAGAAGGAACGCTTGTTACGCCAATTTAACCGCCAGTCAACTTTGCAAATTTTTCGTTCTTGCAAAGGCTTTCCATAAATTTTAAGTTAGACAGTGCCACTACTGCCGAATCTCTTACCTGCTCGCTTGAGTCCTCAAGTGCTTTTTGTAGTGTCTCTTTTGCATCTTGAGAGCCAATCACACCAAGTGCAACAGCGGCTTCATGTCTAACAAATAAACTAGGATCGTTTCTGGTTGCATCTTCGAGTGGAGATATCCCACTTCTCAGACACATCTGTCCTAGAGAAAATGCAGCCTCGTGTCTTACCAATTCGTTAGAGTCGCCCTTTAACACGCTTGCGATATATGGAACAACGTCTTCTCCGCCCATGTCTACCAGAATACAAACTGTTCTGCACCTAATTACAAAGTCTTCATTATCCAACAGGTTGACAAAGTATTCCTTATCCTTTTTTTCATATCTTTCTTCCATTTCAGATAATAGATCAAGACGGTCTTTAGGAATAAGTTCCATGCACACAATTTTATAATCGCATATTTATTTCAATGATTGTATGAGTCGATTACGATATTGGAAATTAACAATAGAGGATCTCAGAAAAGCACAGTATGATCCAAAAAAAGTACTAATCTGGGAAATAAAATGCACTAGGGATGACAAGGGCACGCATTTTGGGGTTTTCTGTTATAGAAATGGTACTCCATGGGATTACACATCCATCCATGGCATTGTATTTTATCACAATCAGATAACTCAACAAGAAATAGAAAAGATAACTGATTTTCTCAAGGGTAAGTTTGGTGGCGAGCCAGCAGAAAAAGGAAGTAGAATATTTTTGAAGGATTCAAGGGAGATTTATGAGCCAAATGAAATAGCAGATCTCGCCGTTCAGATAGGGGATGCCTTCGAGGTAAGTACAGAACTAACGGTTGAATTGGAGAATTTTACAGTCCCCGAACAGGAACAAAGCAACTTACCTTCAAGCAAAATTCTCCCCATACCTGGCAAGTAGATAAATAGGGTTTTGACGAATTCTAAGATCTCTGATGGATATGTCAATGACGATCATGGAGCATCTGGAGGAGCTAAGAAAGCGAGTCTTCAAGATGATCATTGCAGTAGTAATTGTCACTTTCTTCATTTTAGGATTCCATTTGACCCCATTTGTCTACAATGGGATTCATCTGTACTATCCAACTTTTAGTCCTTTCAACAACATTGCAGCACAAGCCACTGTGGTCATGAAGCATCATCTGCTTATGCCTTCAGTACAATTAATTCAGACAGCCCCAGGACAGGCATTTTTTGCGCAGTTCTATGTTGCAGTTCTGCTCGGTGTTGCCATAAGTATGCCGGTCATAATAAAAGAGTTCATGGGATTTCTGATACCAGCACTTGGCAAGAAAGAGGCACAAATAATAAAATCTGCCACATTTCCCGCAATTGGCCTTTTTGTGGCAGGTTGTTTGTTTTCATACTTGGTTGTTACACCATACACGTTAGCATTTCTCTACAGATATGGTGAATCTGCAGGACTCCTTACTTTTCTTAACGTGGTAGACTTTATCACATTTGTTTTGCAGTTTGCACTTGCATTTGGAATATCATTTCAGCTTCCGCTCATAATGTATGCGGTAACTGCTTCTGGAATGGTCGATAAAAAATTCTGGAGAAACAACATAAAGTGGGCCGTAATTGCCATGGTGGTTTTGGGAGCTGCTATAACACCAGATGGCAGCGGCGTCACAATGTGGTTTGTTGCAGGACCATTGATAGGACTATATCTCATAGGCATGTTCCTCTCAGAGAGGCGCACAAACCAGATTGCAACACTTAAATCTTAATCTGCCGCATTAAGAGCACTCATGGCATATGAGAATGTAATAATTGTTGTTGTAGTTGTCGCGATACTTATTTTTGGAGCAAAAAAGATCCCAGAGTTAGCTAGAACATTTGGCAAGGCAAAAGGGGAATACGAGAAGGGAAGAATCGAGGCAGACAAGGAACTAAAAGAATTCAAAGACAAAGAAGAACTCAAGTAAAGAACGCTTTTTTACCCATACAAAAAGAGATATTCTATTGATAAAAAGATCAGAGATTCAAAAAATAGTAAAAGAGTACTCGGATCTTTCCATAGGTTCACTTGGTAGTCATTCTGCCCTTGAAATAATGGATGGTGCAAAAGATGAAGATTTTAGAACAATAGTTGTGTGTCAAAAAGGAAGGGAGGTTCCGTACAAAAGATTTTCGCGAATTGCCGACGAAATAATCATGGTTAACAAATTCAAAGACATGCTCTTGCCTAAGATTCAGTCAAAACTTAGGTCATCGGATACCATAGTAGTTCCCCATAGGGCTCTTACTGCATATCTTGGATATGGATCAGTAGAAAACAAGTTCAGGGTACCACTGTTTGGAAATCGTGCACTCTTTCAAGCAGAAGAACGCGCACATAAGAAAAATCAATACTATTTGCTACAAAAAGCCAAGATAAGACTGCCTAGAATCTTCAGAGACCCAAAAGACATAGACAGACCTGTCATAGTTAAGGTTCAAGAAAAGACACGTAAATTGGAAAGGGCTTTCTTCATAGCAACATCTTATGCGGATTACAAAGATAAGGCTGAAAAGAAAATCAGACAGGGATTGATATCAAGGGATGCACTAAAGGTTGCAAGCATTGAAGAATTCATAGTTGGCACCTACTTTAATTTCAATTATTTTCACACACCAATATCAGACGAGGTGGATTTTTTGGGAATTGAAAGGAGACTGCAGACAAACGTTCATGACTTTGTTTCATTGCCAGCAAAGCAGCAGCTAGAGACAAACATAGAATTGCAAAATATAGAGGTCGGTCACACGCCTGCCAGCATACGCGAATCATTGCTAGAAAAGGTAATAGAGATAGGAGACAGGTTTGTTTCAGCAGTAAAAAAAGAATATCCTCCAGGAATTATAGGTCCATTTTCGCTTCAAAGTGTAATCACAAAAGACTTGGAGATTCTAGTATACGACGTATCCCTTAGAGTTCCAGGCAATCCTATTCTTGCAACTACCAGTCCCTATACAAAGTACAAGTATGGGACAACTTTTGGCGTAGGCAGAAGAATAGCAATGGAGATAAGAAAAGCCCAGCAAGAAGGAAAACTCGAAGAGATAGTAACCTAGGCTTCCATTTGTTCTTTTAAAAGATTTTTTCTGACAAGTATAGGTATATTGTAAAACGATGCTAGTGCTAGGGCATCTGAGGCCCTGTAGTTTCGCATGACAAGATCATTTTTACCTGTAAAGTAAAGATTGGAACGCAGTACACTTCCACTTTCATATACCTTTATCCTAACAAGAACCAGTTCGTTGACTTCAGCAATTTCCTCAATCAGATTGTATATGGTAGGTATTGCCCCTCTTTCTCCTTCAATAAAATTTGTAATGTGTCTTGCAACCTCGCCTGAAAAAGCTCTTATATGAAATTCTTTACCATCGTCAGCTCGTAGTATAACCAGCCCTTCTACTCCATATGGATCAATAAAACCAACATAAGTGATCTTAGTCTCCGCATAATCAGAATCTTGAGGCTCGTCTATCTTCATGGTTATTTCACTATCGAGCATCATTGCAGATAAATACTTTGAAAAAAAAACAGATAGAATTTAATGTCACCGTGTCTCGTTTTTACTCGTTGGAAAAACAGAGCACAGTACGTCGTTCGCATAGAGTGTTGATCATTATTGGATTTTTAGCAATAGCAGTGTCGTTTCTTGCCTATGCAAGAAATGATGAGATCACAGTAACTCCAGCAGCCATGCCAGCACTGCAGAATTTAGCAATAGCGACATATGTCGTTTTGTTCATGTCGTTTTGTGCAATAGGATGGGGTCTGTACAAGTTTTACAAGGCCAAGATAGAGATGCCTGATTCATCAACGACTTCAATAATTTCTAATGCCATAAACAACAAGCGAGCAAAACAGATCTTTATCATTAGCGCCATAGGATATGGAATATTTTTTGGTCTGACATCTGGAATAATCTTATACAAACCAGAGATCAGTGCAACTGACTATGGTTTTCCAGCTCCGCCACACATTGAACTCTCACCGTGCTGCGATTTACCAGGATACATGCCAATGATATTTGCCTTTTTTACAGAACATGTTGGATTACAAATTGTGCCACTAAATTTGGTTCTTCTTGTCGTAGTATCCTTTCTAGTTGGATTGAATTTTTCCCTCTCTGCAACTACATTTACAGTGGCAAGAGGAGCAGGAAAGTTCGGTACGTTTGGTGCTGTGACAGGACTCTTTGTAGGATGTCCAACCTGTGCTGGCACTGCCTTTACAATGCTTTTTGGCCTCGGAGCTAGTGCAACAGGTGTAACATTGTTTTTGACCAGCTATGAAGCCCAATTGCAAACCATATTCATAGCTGCTTCAATTCCTGTGCTAATTGCCACTCCATACATCATGGCAAGAAGGATAAGAAAAACTCAGAACGGAAGTTGTGCATTAGAGCCTAAGCAGTAGATTTTGTGACCTGTGGCGTTTTCCAGTCACCAATAGCATAGCCATCTTGTCGTAAATATTTGAGAGTAAGCTTGTAGACTAGCTCGTCGTTGCCAGAAACCTCTAGAATTTCTTTCCATGGTACCATTCCTGTTTGCTCTATCTTCTTTTCAAGTTGAGAAGAGATTGATTTGGCTATTTCTCTGCATTGATCAAATGTTTTACCATTTTTGTAAGCTCTGGTCCTTGAATCACAGGTATCCATGGTTCTCAGAGTACAATACTCAAATAAAAAGTTCAATTTTTTCCGCCTATGGATAGAAGAGTTTTAAACCAAATAAGATTCATAATTTGTTAAGTGTCATCAAATAACAAACAGAGATTTGTTAGCATCAATCCTGTGGATGTATTTCTTTGGACGTTTCGTAGAAATGAAAATGATGTCATAAATCTTTACGATGCCCTTTCATCTCTAATGCAGATCTCTACTGGAAGCAACATGCTCAACTTTGGATATTGGAATGAGAAGATATCTGATCCTCATCAGGCACAGATCACACTTTGTAAAACTATTGCAGAGATGGCGGAATTAAAATCAGCAAATGACATACTAGATGTAGGAAGTGGCTTTTCTGAACCTGCAATTATTTGGAAATCAGAATTTCCTCATGCAAAAATATATTGTCTGAATGTAAATCCACAACAACTCAATTTTGCCTCAAGAATTCTTAAAGGAAATGGTTCCACACCCACTCAACATCATTCTGGTTCTGACCACATAGGCCTTGTTAATTCTACTGCTACAAAATTGCCGTTTGCAAACAAATCCATGGATAGAATAATTGCGTTAGAGTCTGCACAGCATTTCAAGCCATTTTCAGAATTCATATCAGAAAGTAAAAATGTGTTGAGGGAAAAAGGCATTATGGTACTAGCCATACCGACACTTGCAAAATCAGCAAAATCTCTCGAAGTTTTCAAGCTTGGCATACTGTCTTTTACGTGGTCATCGGAACACTATGATCTTGAAAATATCAAAAAGACCATTACCGATGGAGGTTTTGATATAATTTCTACAGATTTCATAGGTTCAAAGGTATACGAACCACTTACTGACTATTACATAAGAAAAAGGTCAACTCTAAAATCAAAGATATTACAACAATATTCGCCATATGTTGAGAAGATCCTCTTCAGATCTTTGCTAAAAATGAAAGAGGTTTCTGAAAACAAGACCATCGATTACATTCTTTTAAAGTGTGTCGCATAACAGATAACAAACCCTTATTTTGCAGTATGGCAAAGTGTCATCATAATACCAGTTCGTCTGGTACCCACTGCGTAGCGTAATTGCTACGCAGGTGCCATTTTATCACAATCTACCGCCTACAGATAAAATACACGTTTCCATCAACAAGTTTTAAGAAATTTGTCATCAAAGATCAAAAAATACCGTAGGTTACATTTAAGCTAGAGAAAAAGAATTATTAGTCATTTTAACTAATCTTGGCATATGGGCCTATTTCGAAAAAAAGAATCAGATGAAACAAAATGTAAAGAGTGTGGCTTGGAATTCAATGACCCAGTACGTCTAGACAGACATATGAAAAAAGCCCATAAACATGCACCACAGAGAAAATCTGATGAACAAGGATTTTCCGCTGGCGGCATGTGGTAAGTACACGATAGATATAATTCACCATTCAAACAACCGTAGAAGAAGTTGGTTACGGCAGAAGTACTTGGCAGTTTAACGAATTTTATTATTCAAACCATATCAAGTTCTGGATATATTGGAATTTTCTTCCTCATGGTTGCTGAGAGTGCACTCATCCCCATACCAAGTGAGGTAATCATGCCATTTTCAGGCTATCTTGTCTCAACAGGAAAGTTCAATGTCATACTGGTTATAATTGCAGGCTCCATTGGAAATCTTGTAGGAGCACTAATTTCGTACTTTGTGGGGATGTATCTCGGAAGAGAGTTTGTCTCAAAATATGGCAAATACGTCTTACTCAAAAAATCTCATCTTGAATTTGCAGAGTCTTACTTTAAAAAATATGGCGACGGATCAACTTTTATCAGCAGACTATTGCCAGCTATAAGGACATACATTTCCCTACCTGCAGGAGTTGCCAAGATGAACTTGAAGAAATTTGCAGTTTTCACCCTAATAGGCTCCATAATATGGAATACCGCATTGACATACATTGGCATAAAATTAGGCGAGGAATGGGATAGTATTAGAAAGTATTCAAATTATTTTGACGCGATCGTTGTAATAGTTGTAATAGTTGTCATTATTGCATATTGGAGGAAGAGAAAGTCCACACAACCAGTCAACGATTCTTAAAATGACTTAGTTCTTCAAGTATTATTTTGAGTATTGTTTCATTGTCCAGTAAAACACATGGAATGTTGTTTTCTTTGCATGCCTTACCAACTTCGGTGTCTTCTGTGACCATTACCATTCCATTTTCGGCGGCATATTTTATCATTGAATAATCACTAGCAAGCTTCT
>JBOGRA010000017.1:0-22822 GCA_050749325.1 Nitrosotalea sp.
GCAAGAAGAAAATTTGGATTTTTGAAATAAAATATTCCCATTGAGAGCCCCCAAGCGCCAGCTGCAAGAAACATTATAGATACTGCCTTGAGCTTTTTCGGAGAAGGATTCGCCATTAGCTTTTGCTGACTTTGTGACACTATTAAACATTAAGAATTTTATTCCAAAAAAACTATTGCCCAAATTCTTTTCTTACATTTTGGAGAAGCTTGGCATGGATTCGAATTCTTTCAAGACTCTGAGCAAGTTTCATTTCAGTTCCTGGAACATGGTGTTTTGCAAAAAAACTACGAACTTCTTTTTCACGCTCCATATCTGCCATAATAGATACGCTCCCAATGATTCTGTTAAGTAGTGGATTACCTACACCAAATTTCTTGATAAGACTTTTCCAGTTCTTTCTAATCCATGGCCACACCAACTCTTTTCCATATGGATTTGCAGCCATCCTTGTAACTGACATAAAGAGATTCTGTGCTCGCACATCTTTTGATAATGCAAAGGCAAGGGTTCTTGCAAGTAGTCGTTCCTCCTTAAAGTTTGAAAGCGAGCCTAGAAATCTTATTTTCTCTTCTTGTGTTGATGCCTTGCGATACAGGCCAACAAATTGTCTGTATGTGTTAGGGTTTCCGTCCCATGCAACAGTAGAGTATACCGCACTTCTCAGATCGGGATTTAGTGAACCTGACCTGAGAAAATTTGAAAATCTAGACTTGGATTCATTTAATATTTCTTGATCATTTAATTTTGCAAGAGAGTGTATCAGGCTGCTTCTCAATAGTGCGTACGTAGGCTTTTCGCCCTTGGTTTTATCCCATCCTATCCTTTGGAATACAACATTCATGAAATATTGATTGAACTCTTTTATCTCGTCCCAGAACTTTTCTCCAGATAGCAAGACATACAAAAAGTTCAGAAATCCAATGATATCAGATAACACAACATAGTCATCTTCTTCTTCATAGTGTCTTACAAAGTCAAGATAATACTTGAGAGGATACTGGTTTGATATCACCAGTGCAGTCAAGTCATGATGTATGCTCCAGCGGTCAAGATTTTGTATCTTCTTTTCCTCTACAAGTCTTCCTAGTTCATCTAGCGCAGCTTCATCGTATCTTACCCTGTAGAAGCCCTTCTGGCCATCATTTACCTTGAACCAACTGCGCGAATATGGAATAGTGACAGAGCCACGCATCATCTTTGTTACTACCTTGTCTTCCATCCTAATTGAGATTGGAATTATCCAGTTTCCCGGACGTGACTTTCCGTTGTTTTCAAGCAAAAATCTCTTTTGTGATAATTTTATTTTTGAATCAACTGTGGTTGCCTCAATCATAGGATATCCAACCTGCTTCACCCATGTGTTCATCATCTGGCGTACTGGTTTTTTTGATGCAGCACCCAAAGAATTCCAGAGATCTTCGGTTGTGGCATTAGAGTATTCGTGTTTTTTGAGATAGCTATGCAGCCCCTTTTGGAAATTTTCTTGTCCTATGAAATTTTCTAACATCATAATCACGCTTCCGCCTTTATTGTAGCTAATCTCGTCAAATATCTGTCGAACCTCGGAAGGACTTTTTACATCAACATCTATCGGATGAGAAGATTTTAGCGAGTCAAGACTTAGTCCTCCGGTCATCTCAGATATTAGGAACTGGTCCCAAAAATCCCATTTCGGATAAATCTTGTCTACGGCTTTTGTTGCCATAAAAGTAGCAAAACTTTCGTTAAGCCAGAGATCATTCCACCACTTCATCGTGACAAGATTACCAAACCATTGGTGTGCAAGCTCATGTGCTATTACTTCAGCAATGTGTTGCATTGTATCAGTAGACGATGTCTTTGGATCATACAGCAGTACAGTCTCCCGAAACGTGATTGCCCCCCAATTTTCCATTGCGCCAGAGGCAAAGTCTGGAATTGCTAGCATGTCAAGTTTTGGCAATGGATATGGAATTTTGAAATATTTTTGGAAGTATGATAGGAATTGTTTTGTAAATACCATGGCCATCTTGCCTTGTTCTTTCTTTCCTCGAGTTGTGACAATTCTAACAAGGGTCTTGCCCAACCTGCCTTGCAGGAACTCAAACTCTCCCACCCCAAGATATAGAAGATATGTGGACATTACAGGGGTTGTATCAAATCTAAATAGCGTCTTCTTGCCAAGTTTCTTCTTTGATACAACAGGCATGTTTGAGATTGCAGTTAGATTATTGTCTACTACAAGTGACACATCAAATGTTGCCTTGGCTTCTGGCTCATCCCAGCATGGAAATGCCCGTCTTGCGTCTGCTGCCTCAAATTGGGTACTTGCAAGATGTTTTTCTTTTCCCTTGTACTCGTATTTGCTCCTGTAAAAACCGACTAGCTTGTCATTTAGCGTGCCTACAAAATTAATCAAAAGTACAGCCCTGCCAGATATTTTTTCTGGTATATTTAGAACCAGTTTTTCATTTTTCGCATCAAGCTTTACTTGGGCCTTTATCTTTTTTCCATTATGTGTCACTGTGCAGTCCTGAATCTCAAGTTCTGCAGAGTGTAAAATTATCTGTCGTGTTGGCCTCGTTATCTTTATGAGAATTCTCTCCTTTCCTCTAAACTTGAATCTATTAAAGTCTGGCTCAAATTCCAGATCGTAGTTAATTGGTAAAACAGGGTTCACAATATTTGGTTCCAAGAGACAAGTAATATATCTTTGATCTAATGCAGAACAAAAAATAGCCAGTGCGAGATATAAACACTGAAGAATACTATTACAATTGATTTTACTGTCTTTCCAGTTGCCATCGCAATAGAATATTTTATAATGTTATATTTTTTAGTCCCAGCTATGATTGATACTATATCTCCAATTATTGGAATCCAAGGAGAGAGAAAAATTATTGTGCTCCAGCCGTACTTTGCCATTATATTTACGCTTTTTTGTTCATATTTTGGAGTAGATTTTCGAAATTTTCCTATCAACCTTCCATTGTATCCAAGATAATATGCAATATAACCACCAATTATGGAACCAGTTGTCAAGGTCAAAAAGACATCAAATGGTTTTGCACCCCCCAAAAGCAGAGTAGAGGTAGTAATCTCAGTCGGAATCGGGATGAATGAAGAAAACATTCCATTGAAGAAAAGGCCTGCAAGACCATATTTTATGAACAAAGTATCATGAAATATTTCATGTACGACATTCCACACCATCGCCTGACCTTGCCCCTAGCTCATTTTAAATGAACTGCCATATTTTTCGTCTTTATCGTAAATTGCAATTGAGATTTTTTTGAGAAGTTTTTTCTTTGACTTTTGTGCTTTTGTATCATTGCCATAATCTTTTTGTTCCAAAAGAGTATGTAGACGTTCAAGCTCAACTCTTGTGAGTGCTTGAATTCCCCTGCTCATTACCACTTCCAAAAGCGTTACCCTCTCAAGATCGTCGTTTGACATGACAGTATAACCACCTATTTGTTTAATATTTGTCTTGTAAAACAAAGTTCATAATTGCTCTACAAGATAACAGTCTTCTTTCACAGGGACTATATCGAGATAAAGGACGACAAAATAGAGATCGGCGTGATGTCAAAATCACAAAGGGGCAAGGCCAATTCTGAGATTATTAAAAAAATTGCCAAGCATTTTGGGGTTTCTCGTTCCAATGTCAGGCTAGTTTCAGGAGAAAAATCAAGAAACAAAATCATCGAAGTAACAAGACAGGCAGATTGACCAAAAAAGATACTACGTATAAAATATAACGAGGTAAAAACCGCCCTTTTCCTGTGAAGAAAAATACCAAAAAGATTTTAGCTGTTGCATTTATGGCAGTTTTCGTAATTTCAACTGTTACTGTGGTAGGAGCTGGCTATTTTCATGGCAACCCACAACAAGACAATTCACAGGTTGCCTTGACTGGAACCCCTGAAGACAATTATTCTCCTGACAAGAGAACAACTTTTTGCCAGAATCTAAATAATACAGAATCGACAAAATACATCACCGAGTTTAAGATTCCAACTCTGTGCACACAGCCTCTTGCCATTACCACCGATCCTTCTGGAAATGTTTGGTTTACCGAAACTAACACGGGAGATATCGCAGAGTTTGTTCCTGCCACAAATTCATTTCATGAATTTGACAACCCATTATGGCAAAAAGGAGAGAAATCAATGATGTGGGGAATCTACTACACACCTAGCGGAAACATTTGGTTTAGTGATTCACAACACAACTTGATATGGGAATTCAACACACAGTTGAAGAATTATTCAAGTTTCATATTTCCAATGACGCCGAATCAATCAGAGTCATTTCCTCAGATGCTAAAGCCTGATGGTTCTGATATCATGATAAATGACTTTACGGGAAGAAAAATTGCCGTTTTCAATACAGATCAAATCGGTCCTAACCTGAAGACGACAGATATCATCTCTCCTGGCAATTATAACTTTACAAGTGACATGATAGCTGACTCTACAAACAAAATTTGGTATACAGTGTGGACATACCAACTTGGAGGCGCTCTTGTAAGTTATAACCCACAAACTTCGCAATTCTCAAACTATACGCTTCCTTCAGGAATTATTTCGCCAAATGGAATCTCAATTGGGCCCAATGGCAAGATATGGCTGACAGATACTTCAAGCAGCATGTTTGTTAGCTTTGATCCAAATTCCCAACAATTTACAAAATATACCAGCCCACCGCCACAAATCTCGACGTATGGTAATGCTTCAGGATTGATAAAGACTCCAATTACAAGACCATATTGGAATCAATTCGATGACCAAGGAAGACTTTGGTTCAACGAGCAAGTAGCAAATTCACTAGCAGTGTTTGACCCTGTAAAACAATCTCTTGTAGAGTACCTAGTACCATCAAAGAATCCCAACTGGTCGGATTGCGGTAACCAGACAGACTGTGGAGTGGCCCAGGTGCTTGACTTTACAGTTGCACATAACAAGGTATGGTTTCCAGAATGGGTTGAAAATAACATCGGAATGCTAGACCCAACTGTTCCACTGCCACTGGCCCTGAACGCGTCTACTTCCGAAGTCACATTGCATAGAGGACAGAACGAAACCGTAAATGTTACACTCAATCCAAACGAGCAACTAACCGGTACTGTCGAGATACTGACACAGCAAACAGCAAGTACGCAAGACCTTAGAGTCACACCAACTGATCAGACGATTACATTAGACAAACAAAAAACCATATCAGTAAATCTTTCTGCCGATGATTTTGCACTTTCAGGTACCTACAAGGTAGTGATTGGTGCAAGATACCAGGATGTGACAGTGTCTCAGTTCGTTACAGTTACCATACAGTAAAGAAGTGGTTCCAAAACTAGACAGTTTAATTGGAATTTCCATCTATTGTACCAATACACAGGGTACTGGTGGAAGGATACGAAACAGCCAAGACCAGTTTCTTGTGTCCGAAGTCTTGCGCGAGAAGACACTTGCAAAGATTTTACAGTCTGGAAACTATGCAGTCTTTAGGTTAAAAAAATCTGGAATCGATACAAACCATGCTCTCTCGGACATATTAAAAAAACACGGCCTGCGATTGAAGGCACTCGGACTAAAAGACGCAAATGCCACTACCGAACAGTTTGTTTGCGACATGAACACCTCACGGATGCATGAAAACATAACAACAAATAGGTACACACTTGAAAGAATTGGTTTTGTCCAAAAGCCTCTTACAAAAAAAGACATGGTTGGAAATCATTTCAAGATAAAGATAGAGGATGCAGATTTTGCAAAGATTTCAGGTTTTGACATGCAGGATAAGATCCTAAACTTTTACGGATACCAGAGATTTGGGAGCCGAAGAGCAGTCTCGCACCTCATAGGAAAGGCAATGTTGCAAAGAGACTTTGACCTGGCAGTTCAAGTCCTGCTTGCATCAACCTCAGAGTACGATTTTCCGGAAAACAACAAGATAAGGGAGTCACTCAAGGACAAAGCAAACTATTCAAAGGTTTTTGACGAGGTGCCTCCGCAGATGGACATCGAAAGACTGGTCCTAAAAGAAATGATAGATCATGGTGATGCACTAAAGGCATTGCGTGCCATACCGATCTCTCTGAGAAGGTTTTTTGTCGAAGCATATCAGTCATTTATCTTTAATCGTACTGTTAGCATGGCATACGAAATGGGCGAGAATCTGTTTGGGCCACAAGCAGATGATGTGTGTTATGACAAGGATGACAATCTTGGTAGATATCAAAACGATCCAGAACAAAAGCTAGCCATACCTCTTGTCGGTTATTCATATTCAAAGAGAAGCAGGTTTGATTACCAGATATCTAAGATACTTGGCGAAGAACAGATGAGCTCAAAGGATTTCTTTGTAAAAGAAATGCAAGAAGTAAGCGGAGAAGGTGGATTCAGGCACTCGGTTATGCTCTGCAGAGATTTTGCATCAAGTTCACCATACGTAAGTTTCACACTTTCAAGGGGCTCGTATGCCACCATGTTACTAAGAGAGATAATCAAGCCATCGGATCCTGTTGCAGCGGGCTTTTGAACAAATAGTTAGTTCTAGTTCACAAGTGTTGAGAAATAAATTGTAATCATCAAGTGATGTAGAGTTTTACCAATACATGCTATACATTGCAGACACCAATAATCATTTGATACGAGTCTATGATCTCAAAACTCTAGAAATTATTAATTAGATCAAAAGTTTAATCAAAGAAATCTTTTGGTATGATTTGCTGGGTTACCGCAAAATCCTCGACTTGTTGAAAAGTCATCATACCTTTCTTGTATTGCTCCCAGATGAACTCCAGGTACTGTATCCTTTCTGGGTGTTCACCGCCTGAAGACTTTGGTGATTTTTTTATGACATCAACACATAGTTTCTCAAGATGTGGGTATTCAAACCTGTCAAATATAGCCCTCAGCTTTTCCACATTCACGTCTTTTTGTTTTGCTTTGCCAAAAAGTCCCATATAACCTGCTAGATATATGGCCATTTAAAAACTCTAGAATTAATTCCAAATGTACAATAAAACATAGCAAATGAACTAATCTTTCAAATTTCCATCAAGAACTAGAGATCTCGGTTGTTTCAAGTAAGAATTTAAGGATCTAGTTGGTTATGATATCATGGAAAAAGCATACATTCTGATTGGTTGTGAGCTTGGCGCAGAAGGCGAGATAGTAGAGAAGATAAAACACATGGACAAGGTCAAGGACGCAAGAGTTGTCTATGGGGATTATGACATTGTTGTCGAAGCAGAAGCAGGCACTGACCTCCAGCTGGATAACTTGATTACAAAGAAGATAAGAAAGATAGAAAAGGTCAGGTCTACTGTGACCTTGGGCGTCGTAAGCTAATTCCAACTCCAAATACAACAATTCCCATGCCTGCGGCAGCTATTACTTCGCCGTTTACAATCCATTTTGGATTAGAGTACATAAAAGACGAGTGTGGCCCTACAATCGAATTTCCCTGTAAAAAGAAAAGTATGCCAAAGGCAATGATGATTGCACCTATTCCTATCAATGGAATCCCTACTTGCACGAAATGATACAGTAAACGCCAATAAAAGTTGAAATGAGTTGATAAAATAGGCAAAATCATTTGGATTTCCTTCTTTAATGAGAGTTCGTAAATCAAATCTAAGATTGGATGAGTGGGGACCTGACCTATTTGAGCTTAAACACAAAAGAAGCTGGTTTGACATCAGCATCTTTGCCGGAGCAGTAACGCTTTCCATACTAATTTCCATTGTATTTGACACAGACATTAACAATGCCATCCAACAGTCGCCAATCATTTTAGACGTGATGTTCATTCCGTCTTTTTCCATCGGCCTGCTTTATGGAGTCAAGATGGCAGAACGCGTGATGTCCCCTGCAGCACCTCGAAGTCCAATCAAAAGAGGAATAATCAAGATATTTTTGTTCATATTCATGATGGGTTCAATATTTACGTCTGTTTCATTTGCACTTCATGGAGGAGCTCATCCCCCACAGAATTCCATTTTAAACGAAGGAATTGTAAAATGGATAAACGAGTTCGTCCAGGCAAATGGAGGGCTGACATTTCTAATAGTATCAAGCATTACCATGATGGCTGCTGCAACTAAACGTCTAGTTGGAATGGACGGGTTTCTAAGTAAAATTTTCACATTTGTTGGAACATATATTTTCTTTACAATGATTGCCCTGAGTTTAACACATAGTGATCCTACCCATTCGCAGGTGTACTTGTATGCGTGCTACCAAGCAGGAATAGTGGGCGGAATATTTTATCAGGTTAACAAGTTTACCACGCGCTCAAACATGTGGGAAGACTATAACAATGGATTCTACTAGAACTTTCTGTACCGCATAGTCAGAAACAAGATTCCAAAAGAAGCCACCATTATCATAGGAGCAATCCCGGAAAACTCTGGCAGATATGTTGTTCCCGTTATGTCAGTTTTCACATTACCGCTTTGGTTAAACTTTAAGATTATTGTAGTAAGGTTGGCGTTCTTCAATACGATTGGCTGAAGTTGTGTTTCGTTCTGATAAACAGTATAGTTTCCTCCAATAAGGTTAGTCGGTATCTCTATTTCGGCAATGTTTCCATCATGGGAACTGTTGCCAAGAAATGTCAACGTCTTGGTATTGTTGTTAAATGTTACATTTTGCATGTCATAGTTTGATGTAGTGTTTACTGTAAAGACATACTGATTTGCCTGGATTGGCCAGCTCCATTTTATTCCAGGATGGTTGAGATTCTGGAGATTTAGTGCCTGACCGAAGGCCTGTGTTGAAAATAATACCGATGACATACCTAGAACAAGTACAAGCGTTAAGAAAAGAGCCGTCTTCAATTCTTCAAACCAGCTATCTTGCCACGCATTTCTTTGTCTGTAGATATTCTTGGGTGCGATGGATCAGCCAATATAATTTCATACCACAGATAGACACCGTCTTGGTAAAGATAGTATGAACCGAGAAGTTTCATGTTTGGAAATCTTTCCAGAACTCTACGTTCTGCTACCCTTTGCATGCTAAGTGCGGGCTTTATTCGCAGTACACCAAGATGTTTTGGCCTTCTTCCTGCAACAGGTCTTTTTTTGCGCATGTTTCCTCTGCCCACACGCATCCGTACTACTGCGATGCCTTGCTTTGCCTTGTATCCAAGTTGTCGTGCCTTTTGCAACCTGCTTGGCCTGTCAATTCTTTCCAGGGCGTGCTGTCTTCTCCATTCCACAGCCTTTGCTCTAAGCTCAGGCGAATTTTCTTTCCACATCTTGAGCCATACCTGTTCCTGGTGACCTACCATATACCCCGCACTACTAAATTCCCCCTTAATAATCTGTTACAACAACCCGTCATGCCAAGCTTCAAAACCCTATTATGAAATTGAATTATTGCATATTCTATGAAGTTTGCGGCAATGCTGGCAATCGTAATGGTAGTAATATTTCTGGGTTTGATAGGTACATCATATGCTTCACCTGAGATATCAATTGTTACAAGCAAGCCAGTGTACCAATATGGCGATAGTCTTTCTTTTTCAATTACAGTCTCTAACGTTACAGGAGACACGGCAGTTTTAGAAATTGTTGACCAATCAAACCAATCATCATCACCAATCGATATGACAGTTACAAAGCCTTTCTCAAATATCACGGCTCCAGTTCCATTTTATAAAACATCTTTTTCTCCTGGCACTTATTTTGTCAAGATTCAATATGCAGGAGCAAATGCTGTCACAAGCTTTCAACTTGTGGACTCTGGAAATATTGTAATTCCCCCACAGTTCAAAGAGGTAGCAAGTACTTGGGTTCAGAACCAGACAACTAACAAGGTATTTGGAGAAAACATTTCATATCTTGTCGATTCAGGCATCATCAAGGTAGATGGTTACCACGATCAAAACATGACATCCTTTCCCTCATGGTTCAAAAATGACGCACTTTGGTGGTCAAACGGCTCTATCTCAGACAACGATTTTGGACATGCTATACAATATCTTTTAGAATCCAAAATAATGATAATCTAGTTCTTTACAATCTTACGTGGTCTTTTTCTTGCAGTACTTGCAATTACAATTATTACAACAATAGAAATGGCTCCAATTACTGCATAGTCAATTGGGCTGAGGCTGATGGTTACCTTTGGAAGATATGGTATCGTAAAAACAATGTTTCCTGCCATATTTTCTTGAGAGGGAGTATTTTCCGGTGTCACATTTAGCTGTGTTTTGGACGGAGCTTCAGGTACGGATGACGGCGTTGTCAAGTTTTGGGCAGCAGTAGATGGAGGTATCTGTGATACAGGTGCAGCATTGTTAGATAATGGCGTTATCTGCTGTACAGGGCTAGAAGATGATGGAGTCGCACCACCATTTGGCCCCGGTACCACAATATATGTTCCAATTATCTCAATTTGTTTATTGTCAGGAGTGAGTTGTAGTGATACGGTTCTTGTAGTTGCAGTAGGAGTCTTTTCTGTCGTATCTGCAAGCGTACCGTCAACTACTGCAATAAATGGAATGTCATTATTGTTTTGTTTTGAATCAAGTAGAGCGCGAGGTATTGTCAGGTCAAGTGACGCGTTTGGGCTTGACACCTGCACTGTCACTGTAATCTCGTCATATGTCGGATTTGGTTCAATGTCCTGTATCTTGACCCCATTTACGTTATAGTTTATCTGATATGTATTGCCAAAAGCAACTGGAAACGAGCCCGTGTCGGCAAAGACAGGAGATAATGAAGATAATACCAAAAATATTGCAGGCACTGCAAGTGCTAGACGTACCAAGTCTAGATTACGCCACGGAGAATCATTATTATCTTTTCTGCTATAACATTTGCAGCTAAAGCCTGAGCTTCTCTTGTCTGAGCTCCTATGTGTGGTGTACATATTACGTTTGGTAAAGTGGCAAGCTTGTTTCCAACAGCAGGCTCTTTCTCAAATACATCCAAGGCGGCGCCTGCAATCTTTCCTTCCACTAATGCATTGTAAAGGGCATCTTCGTCAATTATTTCGCCCCGCGATGTATTGATAATACAAGTTGTCTTTTTCATCTTGGACAGTCTCTGCATATTTACAAGATGATGTGTCTCTGTGGTAAATGGTACATGAAATGAGATGTAATCTGCACTTGACAGCAACGTATCAAGATCTGTCTTGACTAGTCCCACTTCCCTTGAGAACTCGTCTGGTATTGGAACCACATCATAACCTATGATATTCATATTCAGAGCCTTTGCATGCCTTGCAAGTTTCTTTCCAATGTTACCTAGCCCAACTATTCCAAGATATTTGCCAGAAAGTTCGCTGCCCAACAGTTCCTTCTTTAGCCATTTGCCATTTCGTATCTCTCGATCTGCTCTTGGTATCGCTCTTGCAAGAGACAACATCAGTCCCAAGACAAGTTCGGCAACGGCATTCATTGCACCCTCGACTGCATTTATCACCCGTATGCCCTTTGCCTTTGCAGCATCAACATCGATATTGTCAAGGCCCACGCCAACTCGCGCAATTATCTTGCACTTGTCGGCTTTTTCAATCAGATCTTGGGTTAGCTTCGTCCTGCTTCGCACTATGACAATTTCATAGTTACCAATTTTTTCCTTTATTTGTTCTGAGGTAATCTCTGGCTCGTATGTAATTTTCAAACCATTTTTTTGCAAAATTTCATTTAGCATTTTATCAACTTGATCACAGATGAGAACTGTTTGGTTCATGCTCATGCAAGAAAACCGCTATGCACAGAATATAATCATTGTGTGATACAAGAATAAAAAAGGAAAAAGTTGGAATTAATGGACTTATTGTCCAGACATGCCGGACATACCGGTCATACCAGACATACCTGTCATGTTTCCTATTTGAGCAGCACGATCGTCTGTGCATTCACAGTGGACAAATGTCTGCTGTGGAATGGTTGTTCCAGGCACACTCGATACTGGCGGTACAGCATCCGATGGATTGGGAGCTGCACTTGCCTGAGCTAGTATGACTGTCGCTGCGCCAGTGAAGATTGCTGCATAATCATGGTTTACTGCAACATATGCACCGGGGCTATCAAACACTACATCATCAATCTCATCTTGAGAACCTCCAAGTAACCATGTCTGGGTACCCATAGCTTGTACAATGTTACCTTGTGTAACTCTGTCAATCTGTTCTCCAACAATGTGGAAGAAGACTGGCATGTTGCCTTGGTTTACAATAAAGAACCTCGTATGTGCACCGACTGGAACTATCAATGGAGCTGCTCGGTCATGAACTGCAGCTGCATTATTCCAGACCTTGGTAACAACTGGATCATAATTAAACGGCTTGCCGTTTATTACAGTCCAAGTTGTATTGTGCAAGAACATGTAGGCTTGGTTGTAAGAGCCATCTGAATTGAGGTATAGTTGATTGAACTGCAACGTGAATTCGTATGCAGCAGGTGAAACAAGTGTTCTGTTCAGAACTGCATGCCCATTCTGCATCATGGTCTTTGTCACTAGGAGTTGGTGATAACCATCTAGTGGGTCTACAATTACCATTCCATACATACCTGACAATACATGCTGATCCATTCCTATGACATTAACTCCTTCGCAATGATACTTGAATGCGCCGGCAGTCTCTGCGATATATGCATATTCATTTGAATGACCAGGCATGACTGCAAGAAAGTTTGGAACTGCAGAAATCTGTCCTGCGTGCATATCAAGACTATGACCAGTCGGCTCACTTGCTGGAACTTGCAGGGTAACGTCGATTACATCACCTTGTGTAACCCTGATTGTTGGTCCGGGCACTTGGCCGTTGAAAGTCATTGCATGATACATCTGTCCGCCAGGAATAGGCAGATCCACGGTCTGCGGAATTAGAGTAATCTGGTGAATCGTTCTACCCTCTGCCTTCCAAGTTGCTACCTGGTCTGCAGTGGCAGCGCTTGCGCCGTCTATGTGAAAGACTAGGCCACCAGCATTCTGCACTTCCGTTGCAGTTTCCGTGTCGATTGTCTGAGGTGTCACTTTGTCAATTGTAGCTGGTGATACGCTTTGCGCGCTACCAGATACTACCTGTGTGTTTGAATACGTGCTACCGAACAGAAATCCTACCACTGCTACTACTGTAACAATGGATAGTATACTGTATCGTTTATTCATCAATTCGAATTTTGTTTATTAGTATATTAATCTATTGGGTTTTCACAGCAAAACAAGTGGAAATTACAATAGTTATTTGAGATGTTTTTGCAATTTTTTAAATGAAAATGAATATTAGGAATTTTAATTGTATGATGCATGTGGAATATAGAACAGAGAGAGATTCTCTAGGAGAAGTAAAGATTCCCGCAGATGCATATTATGGCGCATTCACATCAAGAGCAATCAACCAGTACCACGTAACTGGTCTCAGACCACACATTAATCTGATAATGGCCTTTGTGATGATCAAAAGATCAGCTGCAGTTGCCAACATGAAGACTGGGTCAATAGATGCAAAACGTGGCAACGCCATTGTCAAGGCATGCGACAAAATACTGGCAGGAAAATTTCTTGAACAGTTTCTTGTAGAACCAATCAACTCTGGTGCAGGTACTGCATTTAACATGAATACAAACGAAGTCATTTCAAACGTAGCTTTAGAAATTCTTGGAGAAAAAAAAGGAAACGCCAAAGTTTTACATCCCAATGATCATGTAAACATGTCCCAGTCAAGCAATGATACATTTCCAACGGCCATGCATATGGCAATACTTTTCAGCATAAACCAAGTCATCCATGTACTGGATGATCTTATAAAAACAATAGCAAAAAAAGCAAGAGAGTTTTCAAGCTATAAAAAAATAGGTAGAACCCATCTGATGGATGCCCTTCCTGTAACTCTTGGAGGGGAATTTGCAGCATACGGAACTGCTATTGCAAAAGCACGTGATGCAATTTTTGCCGCAAAAAAAGAATTAGAATACATTGCATTGGGCGGAACTGCTGTTGGTACAGGTGCAAATACTCCAAAAGGATACAGAACTATTGCAATATCAGAGCTTGCAAAGATTTCAAAATTGCAGCTCAAGCCCCAGTCCGATATGCAATATGGACTGCAAAGCAGATTTGCGATAGCAAATATTTCATCCGCTCTGAGAAATCTAGCTCTTGAGATGGGAAGATTTTCAAACGACATTAGACTAATGGCTTCTGGCCCTGTTGCCGGCCTATCAGAGTTGGGAATACCTGCTGTTCATGCCGGCTCTTCTATCATGCCAGGAAAGGTCAATCCCTCCCTTGCAGAATGCATGAATATGATATGTTTTAACATAATAGGCAACGATACAACTGTTGCACTTGCAGTACAGTCAGGACAGTTTGAACTCAATGTTATGATGCCTGTAATGTTAAAGGCTGTTTTGGAATCAACAGACATGCTAAAGAATTTCATGCCAATATTTTCACGCAACCTAGTTGCAGGACTTGACGCAAACAAACAGAAGCTCAAACATTATATCGAAAACAGTCCTGTGATAGTTACATTACTTGCACCAAAGCTTGGCTATCTAGTCTCTGCTGACCTGTACAAGGAATCCCTCAAGACTGGAAAGACCATACGACAACTCGTAGTCTCAAAGGGACTGATGAGTGAAAAACAAGTAAGCGCCCTGTTGGAATAGCATGGCAAAGATCTGGGTGGAGGCATACGGGTGTTCTGCAAGCTTTGCAGACTCGGAAATGATTGCAGGACTTGTAGTAAATGGCGGTCACACGTTGGCCAAAGGTCCTTCAGATGCAGACCTCAATGTCATAGTTACATGCTCAGTCAAGGATGTAACTGCAGACAAGATGGTCCACAGAATAAAACGATTAAAGAGCAAGCCGCTAGTTGTGGCAGGCTGCCTTCCCAAGGCAGAGACAGCGACTGTAGAAAAATTTAGTCCAAAGGCAAGTCTTCTTGGGCCAAACTCTCTTGGAAAGACTCTGGAAGTAATTGACTCCACGCTTATGGGCAGCAAAAGAGTTGAACTTGAAGATTCCGACATGACAAAGGTCGGACTACCAAAGGTACGCCTAAACCCGGCTGTTGGAATAGTTGAGATATCTAGTGGATGCATGAGCGAGTGTACTTTTTGCCAGACAAAGCTATCAAAAGGAGATATCCACAGTTTTAGGATAGGAGACATTGTAAGACAGATAAGACAAGAGATCGATGACGGGTGCAGGGAGGTGTGGCTGACATCCACCGACAATGGTTGTTATGGTTTTGACATTGGAACAGACCTTCCAAGTCTAGTAAATGCCGTATCAGAGATAAAGCATGATTTCATGATTCGTGTAGGCATGATGAATCCAATGTACATGCCAAGAATACGTGAGGACCTGCTAGAATCATTTGAAAGCCCCAAGATCTTCAAGTTCCTTCACATTCCTGTTCAGAGTGGAAGCAACCAAGTCCTAAAAGACATGAAGCGAGGTCATACCGCAGAGGTCTTTAGAAAGTCAAGTGCAGCATTTAGAAAGAAGTTTGAGGAGTTTACAATATCCACAGATATCATTGTGGGATTTCCAACAGAGACTGAGGAAGATTTTGAGCAGACACTTGGTATGATACAAGAGACCAGGCCCGATATCATCAACCTCTCAAGATATAGCGCAAGACCTGGAACAAAGGCCGCTTTGATGGACCAGGTAAATGTCTCAGATACAATGCGACGAAGCAAAAAAGTTTCTGAGATGATAAACAAGATATCCCAAGAGAGAAACCAAGAATGGGTGGGTTGGAAAGGCGATGTCTTGTTCGATGAGATCTCAGATGATACCATAAAGGGCCGCAATTATGCATACAAGTCAGTTATTGTACAAGAAAAGGTCAGGCTTGGCCAGAGGGTAAAAGTTGAGATAACAAGGGCCACAAAACATGGCCTTTATGGTCAAATTGCAAGTTAAATTTTTTAGATTGAACTTTGGATCAAAACTAAGCAACAAAGTTTTTTAATCATTTTTTCAAGCAAGAGGGAGTCATGGAATTTCAAATGCAAGATCCAATACTAGTTGTTGGATTGGGTGGAGCAGGCTGCAGATTAGCTACTAGCATCAAAGGAGGACTTGGTTGTGATTGTCTCCTAATAAGCCACGACCCAGATGACCTAAACCACGACTCGTCCAAGATTTTGATAAATACCAATCCTGTTCTTAATCCTTCAGCATATCTTATCAGAGGCATATCGTTTGGAGCAAGAGGCTCAATTGCCCAAAAGATGGAATCCTATTCCACCATCATGATTGTAGCCAACTTGGCAGGCAAGTCTGGCGCAGCTTTGGCTCCAGTGGTATCTCAGATTGGCAAAGAACTAGGCAAGAGCGTACTTTCCTTTGGAATAATGCCCTTCAAGTTTGAAAAAGACAGGATCTTCTTCTCAGGTGTTTCATTGAAGAGACTAAAGGCAAATTCTGATTGTACAATAATTATCGATAATGACGCTTTGCTTGACAGCAATCCTGACCTAACACCTGATTCCTGCAATGAAATCACAAATGGAGCCTTGATGCATGTTGTCTCCACCCTGAAAAAATCATCTTTGCCCCTTAAGACAAACATTCTGTCCACAAGCAAAGACATACCAGATATTGAAACGTCGCTTAGAGATTCAATCAAGATGCTTTACGAAGACTCGCCTCCAAACAACATCAAGAGTGCACTACTTTACGTAATGGGCGGTAACAAAGTACCAATAGGTGTTCTAAATTCAATGGTAAGCACAGTCAGCGGCATATTTAGCAACGACGGCACACGAGTCAGCTTGTCTGTCTCAAACGGAGAAAGATCCAAGGTTGTTTTGCTAACCTCAATAGAGGGCGAGACTCGTTTTGACAAGTATGATCCTCTCGGAATGATTCCAAAAGAAAGTGTCCTTGACTGGGACGAACCAGATGCCAGCGTAAAAATTGACTTGGATTTAGAACAGATAGAATAAATTTATTCTTTTGATTACTTTTCAGATTTAGTTTCTGAAGCTTTCTTTTCTTCCTTTGGTTCCTCTTTCTTTGGTTTTTCTTCTATTTTCTTTTCTTCAGGTTTTTTCTCTTCTAGTTTCTTTTCTTCAGATTTTGGTTTTTCTTCCACTATTTTTTTCTCTTCCTTCTTTTCTTTTGACTTGGACCCTTTCTTCCCTTCTTTCTTTTCATCTTTCTTTGATTTTCCTTCATCCGCCTTTTGTTCTTCTTGATAATTTGAAACTATTATGCTGCCGTCATCATCTTTTGATATCTTGACTCTTATCTTTCTTGGAGGGTGTCTAATTCCGCGCTCCCATACCAAGTGGCTGACATCTTCCTCAATTTTCACGTTTTCTGATTTCATGTGCTTTGTGGCAAATTCTCGTATCATGTTTATTGCTCGCTTTGCTCTCTGATTGTTTGGAGAAAGCAGTACCTTTCCTAAATTAATGGTATAAATCCTCTCTAATGTTTCCTCGGACAAGACTAACCAACCCCCACGTCAGTTTTGCGCCACTGTCTCCTCTTGGGATTTGTTCTCACTCTACGTTTTGTCTTAACTATGATCCAAGCTGGAACGGCTTCGTTTTGCTTCAGTTTGCTCATCAACCTTATCTTCCTTGGAGTTGACTTGTGGGCACCCATGAACGTTTGAAAATCCTGACCTCTTTTTAAATGAATCTCGAAATTATTACAATAAACCATTTGCCAACAATGCATTGGCAATCTGGTTTAGCATCCTAGCAGAAGCTCCCCATATCAGATGGTTTTGAAATTTGAAGGTGTACATCTCTTGTATAGATTTGTGGGCCGGATCTTTGTCTTCGTCCATAGTTTTCAAAAGTGGAATCAAGGGTATTTGCAAGATGGATTCTATCTCAGAGGTGATACTTAACAGTGGGATTTTTTCCAAGATTGCAATAAATGGCGCAATCACAAAGCCTGAATTTAGTGTTGTAACCGGCCTGAGCTGTCCTATGACTTGGTTATCTGATATTTCAACTCCTATTTCCTCCCTTGTCTCCCGTATGGCAGTAGCAAGTAGATCTGCATCAGTTCTTTCCCATCTTCCCCCAGGAAAGGATATCTCGCCTGCATGATAGTCCAAGGTTTTTGCCCGCTCTGTCATTATTACAAAAGGCTCCTTGCCATAAACCACAACAAGTACTGCAGCAAGTTTTGCGTTCTTGCTGTCTTGAACTTGTGCTGATATAGAGCTTGACAGTGAGTTCTTTATTTTTTCCAGTTCCAACATGGTAGTAATGTCACGGTTTGTTATTTTCTGTTGTGATCAAAGTGCAAAGTATTCAGCGTCTGGATGGTGTACAACAATGGCGGCAGTTGATTGTTCCGGTATTATCTGTCCTGATTCTGTCAGTGTCATGCCAGACTTTTCTGGCTCCAGCAGCTTCCAAACAATATAGTGCTGCGATACATCAGGACAGCTTGGATATCCCCAGCTGTATCTTAACCCACGCTTGCTGCCAATCTTTAGCTCATCTTTTATTTTTTGGTTTATCCATGCAGCCATCGCCTCTGCTGTTTCAACGGCTAGGCCATGCAAATAATATGCATCAGTGTACTTGTCTTCTTTGTTCCATTGTTCTATTATCTCAGAGGCCTTGTTTCCAACAGTTACTGCTTGAAAAGCAACCACATCTTCCTGCCCAAAATAATCAGCAAGGCACAGATGTTTTTCTCTAGACGAGCGTGGAAATTCAAATACAAGTTTTTCTCCGTTTGGATGCTCCACAGTTAGGTTTCCGTCTTTTCCATGACACTTGAAATATCCATACACTGCACTTGGCTCAAACAATTTTTGAGCAATAATTTTTTTCTTCCATTCTTCAAGAAGTATTTCATGTTCTTCCTCCGACTCTTTGGCAGACTTGCCTCTCAGACCCCAGGATAGGACAAAAAGTGATTTTCTGTCAAGGAACTTCCACACTTCATTTAGGTCGATGTCATTTGGCTCAAATCTTATTGCTTCATTGAGATGAGGTGGAACTGGAGGAGTGACCGGCATTATCTTGCTGCGCTCCATTTTCTGCCCTTCTGGTTTTTCAACTTTGGTCTCAGTCCATTTCTCAATTCTTTGCTGCCATTGCTCGACAAACTTTAGTTTCTCTTGCGATACCAGAGTGTCCATTGTCTTAAGACCGTCAAACATTGTTTTGCAGTAAAACACTCCCGGCTTGTATATGCCTCCGTCTTTTGCAATACGGTTTATGTAGTTGCTGTTAATTGCAGCTCCGCCACACAGCACTGGAATTTGCATGTTGTTTTTTCTTGCATGCTCTACGAAGAACTGCATCTGTTTTGACGTTGATACCAATAGTGCCGACAGGCCTATCGCATCTGCATTTACCTCTTCAATCTTTTCAAGAAACTTTTGCATTGGAACCTGTTTTCCTAGATCATATACAGTGTATCCGTTGTTCTCAAAAATTGTCTTGACTAGGTTCTTTCCAATGTCATGAACGTCACCGTAAACGGTACCCAAGACAAGTTTTCCTTTGGTGCTGCCCTTCTCCTTTAGAAGATATTTTTCAAGTTCCACAACTGCAGCCTTCATGCACTCTGCGGATTTTAATACAAATGGTAGGATGAGCTCTCCTGCACCAAACTTGTCACCCACCTCCTTCATTGCAGGTAATAGATCATCATTTAGTGTCTTGATTGCAGCTGGATGGGTAACCTCCTTTGGTGCATCAATGGTCATCATCCCTTCCTTCTCAGAGATGCCATGTTCACCTGAAATCTTTTCATATATCGCACTTACAACGTCTCTTTCTATGCCGTCACGAAGCCTATTCACTATTCTAAAGTTAGAGCGTTTGCCTGCAGGCCATGACGGGTCTACCTCAACCTTCTTTGCCGCAAGCCTAGTCGTGCCTTTTGTTGTCTCAAAATACGTGATAAACTCTGCAAGAGCATTTGGGTGCTTGTTAAATATCAGATCCTCTGCAACACGCCTTTCCTTCTCGTCTATTTCCGTATATGGAATAATGTCTTTTGGGTTTATTATTACAGTATCAAGGCCTGCTTTTACGGCGTGATACAAAAATACCGCGTTTAGCATCTTTCTTGCCCTCGGAGACAGGCCAAAGCTTATGTTGCTCAACCCAAGGGTTGTAAACGAATTTGGGAATTTTTTCTTGACTAGACTGATTCCTTCCAGAGTATTTTTTCCGGCATCAAGAAATTCCGCCTCACCGGTAGCTAGCGTAAAAGTAAGAACGTCAAAAATAAAGTGTTGTTCTTGCAGTCCATATTTTTTTCCTGTTTCAATAAGAAGTTCTGCTGTTTCAAGTTTCTCCTGTGGAGTCTTTGCCATCCCTTTAGGCCCAATGCACATGGCAATTGCTGGAGTGCCATATTGCACCATCAAAGGAGCTAGCAAATGAAACCTACTTCCATCCCCTTCCAGATTAATTGAGTTGATGATGGGTTTTCCAGGAATCTGTTCTAGTGCGGATGCGATTACCTTGGGCTCGGTAGAATCTATCACAAGTGGAGCGTCGATTTCAAGGCTGAGTGACTTTACAAGTTTTTTCATAAACTCAAGTTCGTCTGAGCGTTCTGTTGTGGCAACGCATACATCAAGACAGTGCGCACCATCATCTACCTGATCCCTGGCAATTTTCACCAACTCTTCCAAATTGCCATTTAGGACACATTCCTTGGCTTTTTTTGATCCTTGCGCGTTGAGCCTCTCCCCTATAATCATTGGAGCAGGGTCTTGCCTTAGCTCTACTGCCTTTAGTGCTGAACTTACTCTAGGATCTTTCATTGTAACCATTCTCAATCTCTTTTTCTAAATACCTAGCGCTCATTTTCTGATTGTTTTTCATCAATTATTTTTCTCAAGAGTGCTATATGTTCAGTATTGGTACCACAGCAGCCACCTATTATTCGGACTTTGTCATATTGAGACAAAAAATCCCTTACTACTTTTGCCATGTCTTCAGGCGTCATCTTGTAGACCGCCCTTCCCCCCTGGTTCTCAGGCATTCCAGCATTTGGCACAACAAGTAGCGGCAGATCGTTTTGTTCGTTTAGCCATTGAATGCTCGGGGTCATCTCAACAGGTCCTGTGGAACAGTTTAGCCCAAATGCACCTATTCCCATGTCTGATACAGTTGTATATGCTGCCTGAATATTTGTTCCAAGCAACATCTTGCCATACTTGTCTAGTGTTACATTTGCAATGATTGGAACTTTCTTTCCTGTCTTTTTCATTGCATCATGACATGCCTCTATTGCCATCTTTACTTCCAAAATGTCTTGGCTTGTCTCAATTAGCAATGCGTCCACCCCACCCAGTATGAGGCCCTCTGCTTGGATCTCAAACGCCTCCCTTATCTTTTCAAGCGGTATTTGTCCAAGTGACGGATCATTTGAGCTTGGTAAAAATCCAGTCGGACCCATGGAGCCTATTACATATCTTGGTTTATCTGAAAACTCTTTTGTGATATCAACTGCAAGCTCTGCAATTTTTTTGTTAAACTCTAATGTTTTATCGCCATAACCATACTCCTCAAGCTTGAGCTTGTTTGAACCAAATGTGTTAGTCTCGATACAGTCTGCACCTGCCTTGAGATAGCTCCTGTGAATATTTTTTATCCATTCAGGTCTTGTAAAAGACAGGCCATCATTGAATCCGTCCTTGCCGTCTGGAAAGTCTTCTGGGTTTGGATTTAATTTTTGAATCTCGGTTCCCATGGCACCATCAAAGAGCACTATCTTTTGCTTCATCAGTTCTACAAGAGGAATTTTTGTTGTCAACAGTAAGTGATGCTGGTTTTCAATGTATTAATTTTCTTTCGTTTTGTCACCTGTTAACTGTCTTCAAAGGTTATAATCAAGTAGCCGTGACACTCTTTTATGACAATAATTTACGAGTTAAACCCACCCAAGGTAATACAGGACAGAATACTTTCTCACAGTGAGCTACAAGAATCTGTTGACAGGTTCAAATCAAAATCAGTCGAGATAGGAAATGTCTGCGATAGCATACATGTGACAGACTCGGTCCTTGGCATCCCAAGGATATCTCCCATAACGGCAGGATTTTTCATTAAAAATTCCATCGACAAGATAAAAATCTCTGCAAGTATCAGAGTGAGGGACAGAAACCATACATCCATCACACAGGCCATCTGCGATGCAATACTTTTGAACTTGAACGGCATATTGATAGTCAAGGGAGACCCGCCACCCACAGGTCCCAAAGATTCCAGGCTAGTCCCAAGCGAGGTTGTAAAACAATTCAACGAGCAGGGATTTGGAGAAAAAATTAACCTTTATCTCTCAATATCGAGCAGTCCCAACTTTGACAAGATTCACAAAAAGATAGAGGCGCAGCCAAAGGGGTTTGTCACTCAGGTCATAAGTTCCATTGATCAGGTAACAAGCATAGTTGACAAGCTAAAGCCACAAGGATTTAGGATAATACCGTGCATACTGCTGGCATCAGAGCTCAACCAAAAATCTGCACAGATGCTCAACTTGGACTGGTCAGGATATAACAATGACATAACAGGATTTATAAAAAAAGTTCATAAAATTGCAGGCGATGTGCTTTTAAGTTCCCCAAATGATTTCAAGGGAGCACTACAGGTATTGAAGAATCTTAATTGACCTGAATCATTTATGTCGATGGTCCCCATCGTGACATGACAGATTTTTCAAGTCTTTTGAATACAAATACATCCACTAAAATTCCGATTAGCATTATTACAATCAAGACAGCTATTACCTGTGAGATGTCATTGCTTTTGCTACTGACATTCATCAAGGAACCCAATCCCAATACAGCAAAGATTACTTCTGCAGATATGACCCCCCGCCATGCATACGCCCATCCCTGTTTAAAGC
>JBOGRA010000018.1:0-22432 GCA_050749325.1 Nitrosotalea sp.
AATTTTTCATTTGGATGCTTATAATCCTTATAGGGATTGGGCAATTTTTAACAAAATCAAGACCCATACAATCAAAAATTAGATAATTGGTTAACATGTTGCTAGTATTATGAAAATACGCAGTGCGCAGGAAAGCGACAAGGACGCCGTATTGGGATTCTGCAAAGACACATTCCAGTGGGGGGACTATATTGTTGATGTCTGGGATAAATGGAAGTCAAAAGGAGGCTTGTATGTGTTGGAAGAAAATGATTTTGTTGTTGGAGTATATCATGTAGTTTCTTTTGAGAAAGAAGCATGGGTTGAGGGAATGAGGGTACATCCACAATATAGGAAAAAAGGATTTGGTACTAGGATGCTAAATCATGCAGAATCTGTAATACAAACCAGAGTGATTAGATTGATAATTGAAAGTGAAAACCGTCCTTCCATGAGACTTGCAGAATCAATGGGGTACAAGATAGAAGAAAAATGGAGACTCTATTCAATGGCTCCAGCAAAACAAGAGTCAGGTGCAACAATTGCAATGTATTCGACTCAGCTAGATGATATCATTGATTCCTCGACATATGCCGATTCGTGGAAATGGCTAACACTAGATAACAAAGAAATTAGAAATCTCATAGAACAAAAAAGAATTATAATATCAACCAAAAAAGGAAAAACATTAGCTGCAGGAATATGGAACCAATCAAATGATTTTCCTCACGTATTTCAATTTGTATTTGTAGGTGGTACCAAGGAAGGCATGGAGGATATTCTCAAGTATGTCCAGAACAAGGCACACGATCTAAACTCTGGGAGGATCCAGGTCTTTATTCAAGAAAGAATTTCATTTGAGGCAAATTTTTTGGACAAGAGATCATTATTTTATTTAATGAAAAAAGAATTACATTAGAAAAATCTATAATACTTGAACCAAAGATAAACTCATGAATTACTGGCTTGTAAAACAAGAACCAACTACATATAATTACGATATGCTGGAAAAAGAAAAAAAGACTGTCTGGGATGGAGTTCATAATAACCTTGCATTAAAGCATATTAGAGAAATGAAAAAAGGGGATAGAGCGTTTTTTTATCATACTGGCGACGAAAAGCAGGCCGTGGGTATCATCGAGATTACAAGCAATCCGTACCCAAATCCAAAAGAAGATGATGAGAGGTTTGTTGTGATGGATGTAAAACCAATCTCAAGATTGAAAAGGCCGGTGATTCTTGAAGAGGTAAAAAAAGATTCCAAGTTCAAAAACTGGGAATTGGTACGAATCTCAAGACTATCTGTTATGCCGGTCCCAACACAACTCTGGGACGAGATTATGAAAAAGTCAAATAAATGACCTAGAAATATTGGCCCCTATCTTGTTCATTTCCTTGATAAAATCAGGATAGGAGACATCTACAGATTCTGGGTCTGTTACAGTACAGTTCCCTACAACCATTCCAGCAATACAAAATGCCATAAACAATCTGTGATCTTCTGAAGAGTCAAGATCCGCACCACTGAGGGACTTTGGAGCTTCTAGAATCATTCCATCCTCTTTTTCTGTGACGCCAATACCAATCTTTGACAGCTCTTTTGCTAAGATGGAAATTCTATCTGTCTCTTTGAACCTTGCATGTCTTACATTGTAAATCTCAATTGGATTTGATGTTCGAAGCGCCAAGATGGCTATTGGTGGAAGCAAATCTGGGGTATTTGAGAGATCAAACCTTCCTCCTGTAAGCTGGGGTGGTGCCTTGACCCTTATTGTATCACCAATGGACACATCCACGCCCATCTTTTTCAGGTGAGATATCATCTCCTTATCTCCTTGGGGCAAATCCCCGTTTGGAGCAGAAATTTTCATGTTGTCTCCTACTAGTACTGCAGCAGAAAGAAGAAGAGCCATACTAGAAAAATCTGCAGGGACTGTGAAATCTGTCGGTTTATAGTCCTGTTTTGGTACGCTGTATTTCTTGTAAGGTGATATGGTATTTACGTTGACACCAAATTTTTGCATGATTGCAATAGTTGCATCAAGATATGGCTTTGAAACAAGATCGCCTTCAATTTCTAAGGTAATGCCTTTCTCAGTTTTAGGAGCAGCAATCAAGAGTGCAGAAATAAACTGACTTGAAACCGATCCAGCTATGGATGTACTGCCTCCGCGAATCTTTCCCTTTACGGTAATGGGCGGGGTTCCATTAGCTGATGTACATTTTGCATCAAGTTTCTCAAGAGCATCAAGAAGTGGCTGCATGGGTCTCTTCCTGAGACTGGCATCGCCTGTAAGCGTAATTTTGACATCCGCAAGAGAAGCTATGGCGGCAGATATTCTAATTGTTGTACCAGAGTTTAATGCATCTATCTCTGATCCTGTCATGGATAAGTTTCCAGTACTTTCGACGCTGACAGTAGAACCGCTTGTTGATATGTTGGAGCCGAAGACTTTACAGGCATTTATAGTTGCAATGGTATCGCGAGAAAGCAACACATTTCTAATTGTGCTATTTCCATTTGCAAGAGATGACAAGAAGATAGCACGATGTGTGTAGCTCTTGTTGGGAGGGCATGATATCGCGCCCGATAATTTCGATTTTTCAACCTTACATTTCATGGACTTCGGCCTTTTTGTTGGTGACAGGAGAAATTATCGTAACACCGTCAAGCAATGAAAACACTTTCTTTACCAATGAACTCTTGTCATTTTTTACAATTGCTGCAATGGCAGGACCATTTCCTGAAACAGATGCCCCCAAGGCGCCGCTTTCCATTAACTCGGTCAAGATCCTCGGGTCAGAACCAAGTATGGTGGAAGTAGCAAGGCCATTGAGTGTCATCGCATTCCAGTAATCTGATTTATTTGCCAAATCCCATGCCTGAGAGAACACATTTTGCAAAATTTTCAATTTTTTTACATTTCCTCTTTTGCGAGACTTTGGAATGAATATTACTGCAGATAGATCTTCTGGCGCCTTTTCTGCTTTTATTATCTTGATGTTTGTATTGTCGGTTACAACAAATCCTCCAAAGTAACATCCACATGCATCATCAAATGCACCTGTAATGCTTACCTTTGATTGGATTGAAGCTTGTACTCCATCTCTTAGGATTTCCATGTCTGTCGCTTTTGGTTTAAAAATTTTTGCACATGCAAGTGAAATTGCAGAAGATATGGCACTAGAACTTTTCAAACCATATCCTGACGGTATCTCTGTTTTGACGGATATTTTCAGTTTATTTTTTTCAAGTTCCGATTTTGGTACCGACGTTTCCACAACAGCTCTTATCAGGCGTGAGCTAAGGCTTGATTCCCTGTTCTCAAAAATTATTCCCCTTCCAGATTCTGTCCGGATCACAGCTTCAATTCCAAGTGATATGCCAAGTGTTGCACCCTTGCCAGTTGCGATGGCGTTTACTATTGAGACTGCACCATGCATACTGGCTCTTACTTGGACCATTCTAAAATCTCCCAAGCAATGTCAATTTCATTGCTTCGTACGGGGCAGGTTTGCCGGTCCAAATCTCAAAAGATTTCATTGCTTGAGCAAGGAGCATTTCCCAACCATATATGATCGTCGCCCTTTGTTCCTTTGACTGTTGAATTAATGGAGTTTCTACTGGCATGTATACAATATCGTAAACTATGGAATCTCTTGTGATGTTTTTTGTTGATATGGGACAGCCTATCCCCTTAAGACCAACCGAAGTCGCGTTTACAATAAACATAAAATTTGCAGCCATTTCTCCTGCTCTTGCCAGATCCAAATATTCAGATTCCAAGCCCAATTGTTTTGCAAATCTCACCATTTCTTCTGCTCGTTCCTTCGTCCTGTTTGTAATGGTTATTTTACGAATCTTCTCCCTTGCAAATCCTGCAATAATAGCCCTGGCAGCTCCGCCTGCACCAATTAGCAACACATCGCAGCCTTTACAATCGATCTTCCTTTTTCTTATCGGATCTAGGAAACCATCTAGATCGGTATTGTATCCCTTTAGGTACCCATTAGTGTTGACTACAGTATTTGTTGCTCCCACTGTCTTGCACTGGTCATCAGCTTCGTCAAGCAGCCTCATCATGTCTACTTTGTGAGGTATAGTTACGTTGAAACCTGCAATGCCTATCTTTTTCAAATCTTTAACGCCGTCATCAAGTTCTCCCTTTGGAATCCTATATGCTATGTAAGTGCAATCCAACTTTAGGAATGCAAATGCTGGGTTGTGAAGTGCGGGAGATAATGAATGATCAATGGGATCTCCTATGATCGCATAAGTTTTTGTCATTGAAAACTAATTTCCTTGCATCATGATTTAAGGTATTAGGAATGGTTTGGCAAGCTGTTTGTAATCAAACGTCATAACTGCTCGTTCTAGAATATAATTTCTTTAACTTGGAGCCACATTTTGGACAGCTGTCCTGCTGATGAATTGTGGCGCAGTCAAGACATACAAAGTTGGCCTCTCTATTTTTTGGTGTCCTGTATTGGTATATTGTGATGTATGCAAGCGCAACTATCCATACAAGTATCAATAATGGAATTAGATGAAAGATTCCAAGAATTGCTGTTACTATAACAGCTAGTATGATGACATTTCTTGGAACATTGTTCAAAAACTGACCCATTTTCTCACATCTTATCTTAGTTTATCTTTTATAATAAGGCTAGGTAGAGCGGTTTCTTATGCGGCAATACAGAGATTAGTTAATTAATACAAAAGGAACTTTACAATGTATGAAATCAGGTGATTTTAGAGACATCCTGGATGAATGCAGTAAGATACTTGATGAGAATGTAAACATACTTTCTGACATCGAGTTTGAAATTGATTCAGAGAAAGAAGATGTTGTAAAACCCATGATGACAAAAAACGAACTTGTTGATATGGCTCACGATATAGCAGAATCTGTTAGGATAAAAAAAGCCGAGTCCTCGTTTGTTCGAAGACATTTTGAAAATAGTCCTTAGTATTGGTTAAACCGTGAAATATTTTCTTGCGACCTGATTTTACTTTTGCAATCTGAATATTGATGCCATCTCGTCAAGACTAAATTGTCCTGGGGCGATTGGTTTTCCAAGGGATACATATGTAAACGGGCTTCCAAGCCTTGTACATAAAATTCTGGACATCCTGCCGTAGTCACCCATTGCAAAGGCGATTAGATTTGATCCGTGTGGCATTCCTTCGTATAATTTGAGGATCCGTAGTGTATCATTAATCGTTTTTGCTGTAACTACAACCTTGATATTTTTTGAAAATCTTGACATTTTCTTTGCCATGGATCTTAACAACTTCTCGCTTGGAGTTTTTGAGAAATCATGCCATGACGTTAGTATGTTTACTCTTGTTCTTTTGAGGTACTGGTGTAGGCTTTTGTTTTTTCGCAACGTATTGTATTCTACATCAAGAAGATATGGGTTGAATTCTGCAATTAGTTTTAGTATGGATATCCTCTCTGTTTCGGTACCAGAAAACTTACCGCCTTCTGATTTGGGTCTTAGAGTACAGATGCACCTTCTTAGGTGTGGTTTTACTAGATTTAGACAATGAGGGATTTGAGTTGGGTTCAAAAAATCCAGCCTTAGTTCAGCATAATCTGATTTGGTCAGTGCCTTTCTCAAGTTGGTTACAAGCTTTGCTACGCTACGCCCGCCAATTGATACACAAGTTTTATTGGCCATTATTAGTTTGATGTTTTACTTGGTTTAGCCTGACTTGGTTTGGTTTGCTGGCATGCAAGCTTCCCATTGCTTCAATGAGGAGCATGCACCTGGATTGCGTTGTGCACTACCTATAGCACTACTCATTGCTGACCATTCTTGTGGTGTGCAGAGATGATCTCCGCATATATTTTGTCCACCCATGAATCTGGCAGTCTTGTGAGTGTCATGTAGGTATGAAAAGTCTCTTTGTGTCAATGCACTGGCAGATGGTACCGCCACTGTATAGACCATCACGGACAACAATGCCGCTGCAGCTAGTCCAAATCGTAGTTTTTGATTTAGCATCTAGGAGCTTGTATATTATACTGGTATATTTACATTAGCATACAATCATACTTGATCATAATGTCAAGTCATATCCCTTCTAATCATTTTTTCCCAACAAATAGGCAGTTCTCGAACAAACACTAAAGAAACTTTTATGAAACGACCCCGATATGAAATTACATGAGCACAGAGAATAGATCGGAAACAAAAGACACCGTCTTCATCGGAAAAAAGCCTTTGATGGCATATGTGACATCGGCACTCATACAGCTTGCTAACGGCCCAAGGGTATTGATAAAGGCCAGAGGACTTAGCATAGGTAGAGCTGTCGACGTGGCACAAATAGTCGCTAGAAGGACAGACGGTTCCGGGTACACTATAGGGGAAATAAAGATAGGATCTGAACAGCTAGAGTCAAATGACGGAAGACCAAGAAACGTATCCACTATAGAAATCGAATTAAAGAAAAATGCATAAGACTGCCTAAAACATGTAATTGTAGAAACATGTTTTAGCTGATTTTCTTTCATTTCCATTAAGAAACTAGTTGATACTCAAATCTTCTTACAAATATTAAATATCAAACCACTTTAGGAAGATGGTGTGGAAACCAAATTCTATTGTAGTTTCTGATTTAAGAGATCTTTCCAAAATTGGCAAGAACACTGTGTCCCTTACTGTAACGTCTCCACCATATCATAACGCCATAAATTATGACGAACATCAGAAGGCAAGTCAAAAATGGTATAGAGGAACTGTTGGTGTATCAATTGAGAGTTGGCTTGAAGAAATGAAACAAGTGTTCTCACAGGTTTATCAAGTAACCAAACCAGGTGGTTATTGTTGTATCGTTATAGGAAATGAGATCATAGAAGGCAAAATAAAACTACCTTTACCGGCCATATTGTCAGTTGAACTGACAAAAAATGATGATGGTTGGAAGTTTACTGAGGAGATAATTTGGAACAAGGTAACTGGAGGCAAAAAACGGTTTCGTGTAACAGTACAGCATCCGTATCCGACCTATTATTATCCTAATATCATGCATGAACAGATTATCATACTGCGAAAGGAACCGTTTCACAACGTCAAGGACAAGAAAAGTAGACTTCGAATCGATAATGTTATGAAAAAGGAGATGGCAAACTCAGTATGGCATATTGCCCCTCTGCCACCAAGCTACAGAAAGTTTCATCCAGCTGCTTTTCCAGAAGAAATTCCGTATAGGTTGATCCAACTTTACAGTAATGTGGGTGATCTAGTCTTGGACCCATTTGCAGGGAGTGGTCAAACCCCAAAGATGGCCAAATTTCTGAAGCGAAAGTACATCGGAGTTGACAAGTCAGAGAAATATGTCAAGATTGCAACAAAAAGAATCATGGAGCCTCCACTGCTTCGTAGATTGCAGTTAGTACCTAACTGGAAATTCCCGGAACCGCTTGATTCTAGATGATCCTAACCCAAGATCGTAAAGGTTATCTATAAAGGATCGTCAATCATGCCATGGTAACTTCAAACAGCAAGTCGTATTTTCGAGAGGTCGAAAAAAGCCATAGAAACTACACTTCTGCACTAAAGAGGGCCGGATCAAGGCAATCTGTAATGAATCTTTATTGGAAACACAAGCGTCAGCATGAGGCCCTCCTGAAAAAACACCTCAAAGAAGAGATGGCTGAAATAGTTCAAATAAAAAAGAAATTCAACTAACTTTTTCTTTTTCTTTATGACAGTAAATTGCCTTAATTATTACTGAAAGAGTTGTGCCACATCTTTACTACACTGGTGTCAGATCCGTTTTCGTTTGGTTTAGAAATTTTTAGTCTGTTCTCCTTATGCTGCTGTGTATTTACATGAGCCTCCATCTCGTTTTCATCTATCTCTTGAGAACATATGTTACAGCGAAGATTCAATGTATGCTAGGAAGAAAATTAACTATAATAATGTGGTGAACACTTGGGATTTCTGCGGTGTTCATGTGTATACATGACTAATTCCAAAGGTTGGAACGCCATGGTATGTTGATAGAGTATTGAAACACATTTTGTAAATAATGATCAAACGATGATCCGAAATTGAATTTACTGCACTGAAATTAAATTTCAAAATAACAGGCATGTATTGAAAAAAGCAACGATGATCGCAGTATATTGTAGCAATAGCAATCTTGTGAAAAATGCTATATTGACAAAATGTTTAGGACCGCCTATTTCTCAATTATGTATTCATCATCTACTTCCATACCAAAGTGTCTTCCAGTGGCTGGCTTGGCATATGCAAGCACAATATCTCCCCTTTTGAGATGTGTTACGGATACTAGATGACCATTGGGGCGGACAAATCGGATCGTCTCTGCATTCTGGGCAATTATACTGCCTACCTCATCATCTATCTGAGCTTTTATCATTAACATGGGTCTGCTCTCTATTTTTGAGCGACCAACAGTAGCTCTTCTGGCTCTACCATGTGAATCAGTTACTAGTACTTCAGATCCAGTTTCAAGCTCTGATAGATACTTGGTAGTTCCGTCAGGTGATAATGTGTAACAATGGACAGCCCCCGCATTGACCCTAAATGGCCTAGGTGATGTGAAAGAAGAGCCTACCGACTCGTTATGAACCAAAAACAAAAAATTTGATCTGCTTCCTATCAGCATTCCTTCTCCACGACCAAGCATCGAAGCTGTATCAACACAAACACGCTCGCCATTGCCGACCTCCTTTATTTCAAGAATCTTTGCTGGTTTGAGGTCAAAGTTTTTTGTTCCTAGATAGACTAGCGCCTCCTTTACCTCGTTTAGAGAACTTGTAGAGAATATGACCCCATCCACACCTATCTCTAGTATGGAGAACATCTTTCGTACCTCCTCAGGCGAATTGGCAATAGCAAATATTTTTGTATGAATTTTGTGAAGTTTTGCTATGATATTCTCAAGAGGAATTATCTTCCAGTCTTTTACCTCTACTACCACAAAGTCAAGTCCTGTCTTTGCAAACTGTAATATTTTTTCAATATCTGCATTTGATAGCACGTTGAACTTCATTCCTACTTTTTTTCCCCTAATTTTGGTTGCCTTGTCTATTATGACGTAATCTGCATTCTGTGACGTGTAAATTGTAGCAAGCCTTGTCTTCAATCCCTTGATGGCCGAAGGGTCTATGTTGACTATCTTTATGCCTTCTTTTTCTATCTCGGTTAAAAATTTGACAAGCTGACCCCTAGGTACCTTAGGGGCTATGATGAATTCTCTATTTTTTGTCAAGATACTTTGCAGCTTCCTTTGCCGATTCCTTTCTGAATATTATTGCAGCAAGAGCATGAGTCATCTTGGCTGGGTTGGCATGCTCGAATATGTTTCTACCATATGTTACTCCTTTGGCACCTGCCTGCATTGCTTCTTCTGTCATTTGCAAAATATCCTTATCGGTTTTTGCTTTTGGACCGCCAGCAATTACTACTGGAACTGGTGTACTCTTTACTATCTTAGAAAATGAATCCACGTCTCCAGTATACAACGTTTTGACAATGTCAGCACCACATTCTGCGCCAATTCTTGCCACATGGCCAACTATGGTTGGGTCGTGTGGATTTTTTATGTTCTCCCCTCTAGGATACATCATTGCAAGTAATGGCATATTCCATTTGTGGCAATCATCGGCTACCGTGCCAAGCTGTTCGAGCATCTCTGGTTCTTCCTTTCCTCCTATGTTGATATGTAAAGATACGCCATCCGCCCCAAGACGCAATGCCTCTTGAACTGAGCCAGTAAGCATCTTTCTGTTTGGAGACATGGAAAGAGAAGTACTTGCAGAATAATGAACTATCAATCCAATTTTAGTTGGCTTGGGTAAATTCTTGAAAATGCCTTTGTTGATTATGACCGAGGTAAGGCCAAAATTCTGGCATGTATAGATCAAGGGATATGGATCCTCTATTCCCTTTAGGGGACCATTTGATATTCCATGGTCCATTGGGATACACAACATCTTGCCGTTTCGTAATATGCGATTCATTCGAATCTGAAAACCACTAACCATTGGAATTAATCCTTGGTGTGCCCTACTTAAAAATAGTGGGCCAAAGACTAGTACTTCTATTTGGATAACATGAGGATTACGATGAAAATTATATGCTGGAAGGTTATGGGCAAGTCTCATTTCAAGGAAGAATCGATGAGAAAATTTAGATTTCTTAGAGAAAAGATAAAATCGCATTGGTTAATCTTGTGTTTGACAGATGTGTCTATGCGTATACCAGAAAAAATTGCATAAAGGATTCCTGTGTCAGTCTGAATTTTAATTCGTATCACATATTATCTTTCAAACGATTAAATACGATAGGGGAAGATTAAAAATCAATTGAGCCAACTAACTCAACAACTTCATCATTCCGAGATAGGTGATATTTTAGAAAATTCTGTTGCTGGAAAAAGACCTAGTTATGATGACTGTCTTAGACTTTTGGACTCTGGCGATGTTCATCTTATGGGTTTAGTGGGTGGACATCTTACAAGAAAAAAATTTGGAAAGAAAGCCTCGTTTGTAAACAATATGATTCTAAATTACACCAACGTATGTATCACCGACTGCAAGTTTTGCGCGTTTTACAGGCCACCGGGACATGACGAATCTTATACGGTATCATTAGAACAGGTTGAATCAAGATTACAGGCAGCATGGGATATGTTTGGCATCACACAGGTAATGTTTCAGGGCGGACACAATCCAAAGCTTAGGATCGAATACTATGAAGACGCGTTTAGACTTGTTCGAAAAAAATTTCCCAAAGTGGGAATCCATGCCCTCTCGGCGTCTGAGATTGACATGATATCAAAGGTAGAACACACAAGTACCAAGGAAGTGCTTGCAAGACTGAAAGATGCAGGCCTTCAATCAGTACCTGGGGCCGGAGCAGAAATTCTAGTTGATAGTGTAAAGCAAGTGATAAGTCCAAAGAAGATCTCAAGTGACACATGGCTTAGAATAATGGAAGAAGCTCATGGCATGGATATTCCGGCATCTGCCACAATGATGTATGGTCATGTCGAGACAAAAAAAGAAATTGCAGAACACTTTGTAAGGATTGGAAAACTTCAAGAAAAGACTGGAGGGTTTATGGCGTTTATTCCGTGGAGCTTTGAGCCAAACAATACGCTCATGCAAAAAGAAGAGACAGTCAAGTATGCAGCCGGAGGAACCGAGCTACTAAAGATGATTGCCATCTCGAGAATAATGTACGATGGGCTTATACCACATATTCAGTCATCATGGCTCACAAACGGTATAGCTATGGCACAGATGGCACTGCAATATGGTGCAGACGATTTTGGAGGAACACTGCTTGGTGAGGAAGTGGTATCATGTACAGGTGCAAGGTCTACAGAACTTACAGCGCCTAAAATCATTGATGCCGTAAGACAAATCGGGTATCAAGTGGAAGAGCGCGACAACTTTTACAATGCTATAAAAACATACTAGATTCCATAATCGGGCCATCTGGAATCCACTAGTTTTTTAGTATCTCCATCTGATTTCACAAGTTCCTGGATTTCTCTATGATATCCCTCTTCCTTTGTTTTCTGCGTGGCATCAATTCCAAGTTTTGAACCGAGATTGACCAGCGGTGATGCTGGGTCAAGAGTGTCAGTTGGGGTATTGTTGACTATGGTGACATCTCTTGCAGCATCTGTACGAGTTGTAATTGCCCATATCACATCATTCATGTCATGCACGTTGATGTCCTCGTCTACTACGACAAAAATTTTTGTTAGCGCAAGCTGACCCATTCCCCACAAACCCATCATGACTTTTTTTGCTTGTCCTGGATATCGTTTCTTGATTGATATTATTGCCATACCTTGAAACCATCCTGCAGCAGGCATTGAAAAATCAATTACCTCTGGATGAAACATTCTGATGAGTGGAAGAAATGAACGCTCTATTACTTTGCCAATGAAAGCATCTTCTAAGATTGGTTTTCCGACTATGGTAGTTAGGTAGATTGGTTTTTGTCTTCTCATAATTCCAGTTAACGTGAATACTGGATACGGCTCAGGTGGAGTATAGTATCCGGTATGATCACCAAATGGGCCTTCCATTCTGATATCTGAAGGGTCCACATATCCCTCAAGTACAATCTCTGCATTTGCGGGTACTTCGAGATCGATTGTTCTGCATTTTACTGTCTTGATTCCTGTCTTTCTTGCAATCCCTGCAAAGACATACTTGTCAAGCCCTTCTGGTACTGGCGCAACGGCAGAAAAAACTGTAGCAGGGTCTGCACCGACTATCACTGCCACCTCTATCTTGTTACCAGAATCTTTTTTGATATCATAATGATGTGCGCCACGTTTGTGCTTTTGCCAGTGCATAAGGGCATGGGTCTTGTCTAACACCTGCATCCTGTATACGCCGAGATTTCTGACTCCTGTCTCGGGATGTTTTGTTGCAGCAAGACCAAACGTAATGAATTTTCCTGCGTCCTTTGGCCACGTTTTCAAGATGGGAATTTTTTCAAATGAAGGCATATCATCAAACACTTCTGTCACAGGACCATTCTTTTGTAATCTTGGTGCAATGTCTACCATCTTTGAAAGTTCTGGAAGTTTTCGTAGTTTGTCAAAAATTCCACTTGGGACTTCCATTCGAGTCATGTCAACAATTCTCTGACCGATTTCTGTAAAATCAGAACTCTCTAGCCCAATTTCTAATCGTTTTATGGAACCAAAAGCATTTCCTAAAACCGGCATGTCATAATTTTTTACATTTTCAAAAATTACTGCAGGGCCATTTGAATACATGACCCGACTTAGAATTTCTGAAATCTCAAGATTGGTGTCAACCTGCGTCTTTACTCTTTTTAGCTCGCCTGCTTTTTCGAGTTTGTCTACAAACTCGGAAAGCTCCTCAATTGGCACAACATCTATTGAATGTGTATCTTGTATAAGCTTAACTGGATTCATACTGAGAAACGGGAAAGGGTTTTAACAAAAGAACTTTAATACTCTCTAAGGGAATGGCATAAGTTGTCCGGACAAAAATGTTCCGTCTGTGGAGGCGGTGGAAAGATTATTCTTTTAGATACTCCGTGTTCTTTTTGCAACGGAACTGGAGAATTTAGCAAGACTGCAGACAGTTACATGAAGTCGCACATTTGCCAATGCATATTTTTGGACAGGATAACATGTCCACTCTGTGGAAAGAAATGTCATCACGACACTCCTAACAAACCAAAAATTTTGATAGGTCCAGTTTAGAGGACGGGAGGAAGCTCATTCTTCTTGTCGTGACCGCCTGAGCCAAACCTGCAGTAAAAGCATTGGTCTGACTGCATGTATTTTAGCTGTTCAACCTTTATTGCTCCAATTTTTAGCGCAATCTTGGTGAGGATTCTGTACTTGAGCGGCATTGCAGGAATCACCTCTTTTAGATAAACGCGATAATGGTCAGGGCAGAACTTTAATGTGATATTGCTTGATTCTTTGGAGGTCTCGCTTACTGTCTTGGCTACGTTGATCTGCTCCCTTATGTATTCATGTTTTGGGCAAGGGCAATCCTTTCCTCCTGGATGCTTGTATGCAGGTGTGTTTTTCCAGTCAAATTCAGGATATTCCTTCTCAAAATCGTCCAATGGCTTAAAATCGACCTTTAGTCATATAAAACTTCTATAAATACTGCAACCGAGCGTGATCAAAATATAAATAAACTACTTTACCAGAAATTAAACACATGTCAAAAGAATCCAAACCAAAAAAAACACGTTCTACTAAAAAAGTTTCAGGAGGGGAATCTCTCCATACTGCAGAACTTGAGGCAAAAATAGCAGAGCTTGAAGCCAAGCTTACTAATTTATCTTCACAGGTAAAACCAGCAGAGGTAAAACAAACTCATACGGCACCTCCACCCGCACCAAAACCAAGACCTACAGCTTCTGGTCCAACACACGGTACTCTGCCAGCTGGTTTCAAGGCGTCACCTCCACCAGCACCAAAAGAGGAACCAAAAGTAACACCATCTACTGAATCAGCACATTCAGCTGACACGTCGCAAACATATTCAGGTGATGTGTCACCGATATATGCCAAATTAAGCTCAACAGGTTACACTGGAAACAAGTATTATGCAACAAGAGCAAGATTATCTTATCATCCAGCAAACAAACAATTCAAGGGTCAAGCAACTACTGCTGCCACTACAACCACCGCACCACCTCCACCACCAGCTCCTGAACCAGCACAAAAACCATCATCTTCACGTGGTACCTTACCTGCAGGAACTGTAGAATCAGAAAAGAAATCGATGTGGAAGGCAAAGGGTGCAGAATATGAAGATTATGTTCCAGAAGAAGAAACTCGTAAAGCACCTCCACCCGCACCAACACCATCATCTTCGCGCGGTACATTGCCTGCGGGATTTAAAGCATCACCGCCACCAGCTCAAAAAGAAACTCCAAAACCAGAACCTGCAAAACCAAGACCTACAGCTTCTGGTCCAACACACGGTACTCTGCCAGCTGGTTTCAAGGCGTCACCTCCACCAGCACCAAAAGAGGAACCAAAAGTAACACCATCTACTGAATCAGCACATTCAGCTGACACGTCGCAAACATATTCAGGTGATGTGTCACCGATATATGCCAAATTAAGCTCAACAGGTTACACTGGAAACAAGTATTATGCAACAAGAGCAAGATTATCTTATCATCCAGCAAACAAACAATTCAAGGGTCAAGCAACTACTGCTGCCACTACAACCACCGCACCACCACCAGAACCTACAAAACCAAAAACTACGCGTGGTACTCTACCAGCTGGTTTCAAGCCTTAAAGGCTTCTAGCACTTCCTGCGAGTGTCCTGCAGGTTTTACTTTTTCAAAAACCTTGAAAATTTTTCCTTTGTCATCTATTAGGAAAGTTGTTCTGTTCACTCCCATGTACTCGCGTCCCATGAACTGCTTCTTTCCCCAAACCCCAAATTTCTTTGCCACGTCTTTGTCTGTATCTGCAAGCAAGATGAAAGGAACGCTCATCTTTTCGCCAAACTTTTTGTGAGACTCTTCATCGTCAGGACTTATGCCAACTATCTCAATTCCGGCACTCTTGAATTTCTTGTAATCTCGAGCAAATTCTGCAGCCTCTGTAGTACATCCTGGCGTGAAATCTTTTGGGTAAAAGTAGACAACATATTTTTTTCCTCCAAAGTCTGCTTTTTTGAGAGTTTTTCCCTCTGCATCCTTTAATGCAAAATCAGGAACTGTATCTCCTTGGGTTAACACAAGGAAAAAACATACTACTCCATACTTATTTTTTGCCAATTCAGATTCTGCCAAGCAATGGATTGATAATGACGCAATTAGTTACCAGTCACGCAAAACCATGGTATGAATTAAGACTTGCAGAACTTGCCAGACAACGTTTTTATATTTTTGATTACTCCATGCATGCATGTCGAAGGCAAAATTTGACAATGTAGTGGGAATTGATGTCATAAAAAAGAACGGCATAGACGTAGAGAAACTAAAAAAGCTGATTCTTGCGGGAGTAGGTGCCGAATTTACGACATACTACTATTACACAATTCTCCGTATGCACTGCACAGGACTAGATGGTGAAGGCATAAAAGAGATTGTGGAAGAGGCAAGAATTGAAGACAGGAACCACTTTGAAGCCATGACTCCAAGACTGTATGAGCTTGGAGGGAGCTTACCAAGAGACATTCGACAATTTGCAGACGTTGCAGGTTGTCCCGATGCATATCTTCCAGACAACTGGGAGACACTTGAGGAAATAATCAAGGTTCTATTGGCTGCAGAACAATGCGCAGTTCGCTCATGGGGCGAAGTATGTGACATGACAGCAGGCAAAGATCCAAGAACTTATGATATTGCCCAAAGAATTATGCAAGAAGAGATCGAGCACGAAGCGTGGTTTATAGAACTTCTCTCAAAGAGACCGTCAGGACACTTTAGACGAAGATCCATTGGACAATCTCCTCACGTGGGAGCCCAAGGCGGACTCATTCACCTCTAAGGATTTATAAAAATCCAATTTACTTTTTTATCATGGAACTGGTTTGCAAGTTGTCAGATATTGCTGATAACTCTCTACACAAGTTCACGATAAAAGGAAAAGATGTTCTTGTTGGCATGAGAAACGGAAGGATATTTGCATGCGATAACACATGTCCACATAGGGGAGCGTCTCTGCACAAGGGTCATTATAACCAAAACAACATTGTATGCTATTTACACGGCTACGAGTATGATGTTTGCTCTGGCAAGCTCACGTACATGAAATCTTGGAAGCAAAATGATGCATGGGTAGAACAAAATCCGGAATGGAGAAAGTCAGGAGATTTGATAATGTATGAGGTTGTAGTCAAATCAGAACTTGTTTATGTGAAACTTGACTGAGCAAGTCTTATGATTTTTATCATGGCCTGACTAAAAATACAGGATGCGCAAGGCAGTGCTTCTTGTAGATGACAGTCAAGAGTCATCAAATGCAAAAAATCTTCTCAAGGCATCTAATCTGGAATACGTAGAGTATCACATTAAGAAATTTGAGGAGAGCTGTTGTGGTGAGATTCCAACCACTCGAGCACCATCAATTTTTGCACCCGATGGTGTATACAAGGGAATTGACGGTGTAAAAAGATACGTCGAGATTATGAAGGACTATGAAGAAAAAGAAAGCGAGAGCGCATACTGGTAACTGTGATATTTGAAATGGTTATAACAGGTTAAATGAAAGTTTCTTCGTGGACCCGTAGCACAGCTTGGATAGTGCAGTCGCTTGCGGAGCGACAGGTCGTGGGTTCGAGTCCCCCCGGGCCCGTATTGCATGTGACTACGAGCCCCGGCTATTTTTGATCAAAATTTTGTCATTTGGTAGTGTTGCAAGGTACTGCCAGCCTTCCGTTATCAGTTTTTCAAACTCTTCTACGGTTACTATCTTTTCTTTGCTTACATCTTCCTCTTTTTTCTGAGCTACTTCAAGGTCTAGGAATTCCTGACTCCTTCGAAAAGACTCTCGCATCTCGTCTGTTAGCAGTTTTGGAAGTATGCTCTTGTTTGTCGTGTACTTTGCTTCAATGGATCCCTTGTGACCCATGAAGAAGACACGAAAGTCATGTGCTATCTTCCCTCTTGACTCTGCGATTAGCAGTTGTGTATCAAAGAAGGCACGTAGAACATACGGTCTCCACGTAAAGCGAGGTCTCATTGATTCTCTTACCTGTTGTCCGATTACTGCGGTTGTCAAGAATTTCTTGCTCTGATGTCTTCCCCGATATGTCACAAGTTTCAAAGACGGTGCAATCACAGAGCTTTCAAGGTTCAGCGTTTCACCAGATGCTAGTCTTTCATTAAGATACGCAAGTATCTTTTCTGAGCCAGATTCTGTTATGAAAGTAAAGTAGCTGTGACCTGCTTTTGATAGTGTCTTTCGAACTATGATTTTAGGTGGCATCACTTGAAACCTTGCTATTCCTAGTACGATGTCAAGTTCTGGAAGATCTCTTATCATCAGTCCGTCTGTTGCGTCATGGTTTCCAACTACTTCGGGTCGCAGTCCTGACTTTCCTATCAATGCCATTATTGCGCCAGTTCGAAGATTTGCCCTGTTGAACATCTCTTTGAGTTCGGTATCGTCTGGAACACGCTCGTTTGCAAGCGAAGGCGTCGAGTCTACATTTGCTATCCTTATCTTTCGCTTTACCTCAATGTCAAAGTGATGTAGCCACGATTTTACCGCAGTTACTATTGCCTTGATGTATTGAGGTGCAGAATGTTGCTTTTCCATTGTCGTGATGGTGTCTTCTATTAGGTTTGCAACTGCACGCGAGTCCTTTTGACCCAGCTCGACTAGTTCCATCGGGGTTATCTTGTTGTTCTCACAGAATCGGCTTAGCTTTCGTAGCCTGACGTCTGCTGTTACAAGACTGCTCCTTGACAGGTTGTCGTACCATCTCTTGATGTCTTGGTTTGAAAGAAGGCTGTCTTTCTTGGTTGGTTTTGTTCGTTTCTGTTTTGCAGACGTTGTTAGTTCTGTACTATATGTCATTATTTTTCCCACATCAGACCGCACTATGCGGTCCTCATCAGGTATAGCAAAAGACATTGCGGTATTTACCCTTTTCACGTTTCCCGATGTCTCTTGCAGATCTGCGTTAACGCTGATACTTTCGCCGGTCACGATACGGTATACGTTGTGTATATATTAATGACCTATTTTTATAAAAATCGACCTACCATTGACAGAGCGACCAGAAACAAAAACAATTGATGGTTCAAGGAAAAGAGAGGGTGTAATTATCAGAACGATCCGTTCGCATCCAGATATCCATCACAATGGACTAAAGAGATTGATCGTACCTCGCTATATGGCAACCAAGACATTTGAACACATTATCAAAGACTTCATTGAGCGCAAGATGATCAATGTACAAAGTATCAAAAACCGCAAGCACTATAGCATTCCTCTTGGTTTTCCGGACCGTCCTGTGAAGGTACATCTGAGTGATCTCTCACATCTTGTCGATGAGATGAGAGACAGGTTAAAGGAGCTAAAGGGCAAATATCCAAGATTCTCAAAAAACAAGAAGGAACAGATTGCACTTGATCTCTCCCACATGTATTATCATACAAGGCTTCAGGTTGTCAAGATCTTTGAGATGTTGGGAAAGGATAGACCTGTGGTACTTGGAGAATATGATTACGTCTAATTGGTGCGTCCCGTAAAGGTCGTGCACTCAATAGTTACAAATTCTATGAGAAAACGCCAGTCTGTAGTATATTGACAGCAAGTGTCCTGTTAGATGCCTTCCCAACTGTTTGCTCAATACTTCATGATGCCATTACGTATCCTTCCAAACCTTCCTTTGTTCTTCATTATAGATTCTTCACAGTCCAATTCACCTCATTTTAATCTCAAAGAATCCTCTTTTGACGGGGTTTGACCATCATTGAATCTTATTTCATCCTCATCTGACCTTGATTGAACCTCTTTTGTTGTTGATTGAACCTCGTTTGTTCTTGAATTATCTTGTTTTCTCTCTCCTTTCTCCAGAATAACCTCATGTTATTTCACGCACGAATCGAGCTAAAAATGCTTGTTTTACCCAGATTTTGAAGAAGATAATAGGTTTTGATGGTTTACTATGATATCTGACGGTGTCTATGAAATGTTGATGGAATTTTCAGACAGGCTCTAAATCATTGGGCATTGCCGTAAGGTATATTCCATCCATAAATGGCAATTCCTGCCCATACGTTTAGAGCATTGATATCTGGTGTTGCGGTAGATTCCACATAATATTTTTGCTGACCTGTATCAACATATACTATCATATGATTTACTTTTTGAGGGTTTGTAGGATTATCCGAATCTAATATAACTAAATCAATTTTCCAATTACTTGTGTGAGATGAGGATCGTAGCAAATCTGCAATGAGGATTGCTTTGTCTTTACAGTCTCCCTCGCCTCTAGTAAGTACCTCAGGAGGCCACAGATTGTGGTTCGTGATATCTTTGTTGTATGTTGTCATTTCTGAAACGATATACGATACCTCATAGATGAACTGCTCATCGCTTCCCGCATTGTCATAAATCTGATCTACTACATTGTTAAATTCACGTTTTTCTGACAGAATTTTTGCAACTTCTGTATAATTATAAGTTGTCACTATTGCCCCATTTGGTAATTGCAGATTATATGTTGGTATTGTGGGAAATATGTTGTTTAATGTTACAATAGCATCATAACCGGACATCGGATACGTCCAATGATATCTATTACCTTGGGAATCACTGAAATACCAGTTTACAGTATCGTTTGAAATAATAGTGTAGGGTTTAGAGGCCTCGGCAGCTAGAAGTTGTAACTGTGGCATGAGAGTGTTATTCAATTGTTGTAACTGTGATTTAACGTAGTTACCATATTGTTGCATTTGTAACTTGAGATTTTCATTTTCGGTTTGAAGGTTATTGTTTTCTTGCTGTAATTGATTGATTTGATTAGTTGTCTGACTAGCAGCTTGCCTGATAGCCTGATTCTGATCCTGTATCTGGTTTATTTCACTCATAGATTGATTTGGAGTGAGAATGCTGCTGTCTACCAGATACTGAATTGCCTTGACAAATTCAGCATCAGAGATCTGACCTTCGCCCCACCACTTTGCGTCATTTTTTACCCAATATGGAATGTTATACTGAATAGATGGCGTAGTCGTGCTTGGAATATATGTTGTACTTGGAATAGCTGGCGCTTGAGCTTGTGAACCAACATAACTAAATGTGGCTTGGTTTTGAATACCTCCATAGGTAACTATCACTGCATATACTCCTGAAGAAAGATTGGGATTTGCAAAACTCGCTGAGATAGTATAACTACCATCGGCATTAGGATTAACCTGAGAAGTTGCTGATTTATCGCCTGTAGGAAGTTGAAGTTGATATGTTATCATCTGATTTGGAATTACAGGGCTAACATAACCAGAAATAACGATAGTATCACCATAATTGTAAGAAGATTTATCAGTTGAGACAGTAATATCAGCGTTAGTTGTAGATGGTACAACGATTACCTTACCTGTCATCCATGGATATCCCATGTCAAAATAATTGTAGGTTCCAATATTGTTAAATGTAAATGAAAATGTACTGTCAGGTGTCATGACACTACTATCAAAAATTGTTCCTGTCTGTGTATCTGATGGACTACCACTTGTTACAGTGTGAATGACAGAATCTTGGTTTGTCCAAGTAACTGTATCACCTACTGTAATCTGTATATTGTTTGAGTCAAAACAATTTGCTGTGGCTACACAAGATTGATTGGCTCCTGAACCCTGTGTTATTGTTACTTTCTCAGTAGCCGCAAAAGCTAAATGTGAGGAAGTTTCTACTATGGTAACCAGCATCAAGATAGCAAATAAGCAGATTAGTTTTGATTTGTTCATCTGATCTCTTATCATTATCTTAGTTTATTATAAAGACTACAATACGTAGTGTTAGATTACAAGCATTATGCTTACAATTTTTGGTCTAGCCTAGCGTCACAATACTGTTGAGTCACATTCCAAGACAGGATTTTCTTGTATTTTTGAGGAAGATGTCTAAAAAGGGATTCTACGAGGTCTTTAACTATGTCTACGAGAAAAAGAATGTTCACTACAATGAGGTATTGAAACATGCACTTGACAAAAATATTATTGATAGTAGAGCATCTGTAACCATAATACTCAACGGATTGACAAATCTTGGTCTGCTGGAAAGAACTGTCACTGATACCAGACCAATTAGGACAAGTTATCAGGTCAGTAAGACGGGTCACCACATAATCAAGAGTTTAAAGGAACTTGAATCTGTCTTTTCCAAGTAAAATCTGAAGAATATTCATGGGTTCAAATCTAGGAGTCCGAGTCTCACAGGATTCAAATCTTGCAGGATTCAAACCTCTGGGTCATATTTGTGAAAATTTGTTTTATTGTTTACACACAATTATAATAGACAATTCATAAATAAAAAAGAATTGACGCAGAAACAAAAGGAGCTTTTTAGAAATTCCGTTGTAATTGGAACAACAAGTTCTGGATTATTTATTAAACTCATATATTTAGAACACAGTGGAAAATCGAATCATTTTCTAAATGGTAATTTTGCAGTAAGTCAGAGACGCCAAGGGTATGTGGATGATATAAAATGCTTTATTCTTAATGAAGGACAATTTTTAACTTGGTTTCAAAAATGTTTAGAGAGTTCAACATATGCTGTTCTCCCTCCCCTATTTCCTTTTGGGAATGACCAAAAAACTACTGGAAATTTTAGACTCTCAATTGTTGCAACTGGTCATCTCTATATCATACTAGACAATAGATATTCTACTCAGACTTCAAAAGAAGTTTCTTTTACTTTATTTGAAGAATGGGAAGAAGAACAAAATACTCAATCCTCTATTCATGCTACGATTCCTACCGAAGACGAATCATTAAAAATTGAAATCGAAAGAATGATATCTGATAGTAAAGAATCACTAAAAATTATATCGTCATACATGGACATGACTCTCATCAGCAAATTACTATTGAAAAAGCACCAAGGCGTGTCTATTCAAATAATATTAAGAAATGAAAAGGACATCGCGGGACTTTCCAAGGATGGGTTTATTCAGATCCAAAAACAATTTCCAAAAAACTATCGTGTGCATTCAGATGTTCATTCAAGAATACTCATAAAAGATAGTATGGAGGCAATGATATCATCGGCGGATCTTACTCAAAAAAGTTTACAGGGACAATTTAATTTGGGAATCACAGTTTCAGAACCTAATACAATAAAGAAGATAATTGAATATTTCGATAATTTATGGAACAAATCAAAAATTTTGACTACGAAAGATTCAGAATGATTTACCTAGTAATATTGAAAACGTTGCAATGCCCAATCCCATGGTCGATATACTCC
>JBOGRA010000019.1:0-22022 GCA_050749325.1 Nitrosotalea sp.
GCGCCATGACTATGGCATGTTCAAGGAAAAGCATCCGGTGCTGCCAGAAGGCCTTCAGACATTTGGAGACCTTGGATACAAGGGAATGGAAAACGATTTTCCAGAGAAGGTAATTCTGTAAAGAAACATGGTTTGAATCTACTGTGAAGGGTTGTCTAGGGGATTGTCAAGGAATGTAGGTTAAGATACACCAAGAAAATGGCAGAAGCTTATCGGGGTGGCTGCAAAGCCCCTTCAAATTTTTCTCCATATATTTTTGAAGTATGATTTGTCAGCAAATGATTTATGTTAAATCGTGCCAAGCAAACACCATGGTTCAAACCCCCAGAATGATAACAATGGATAATCAGTCTGGCATGGATGATCACTCAGACCAGTTAAATACAAAAAATGATGAATACGCTGGAGACTAGTTCTCCATTTTTATATTTTTTTGTATATGGACTGCAAGTCTCATACTATTGTTTTTGCACCAAATATGTAGTGAAACCATATGGACAAATATTAGAATCACAATATGCCACTGCTGCAGTGTAATTTTTATCAAACCAACTTATGGCATAGCGTAATGGAGGCGTTGCTACAGTCCCATTACCAATATTTGATGATGGGCCATACCACATAGGAGGAGGCCAACAAACCTCCTTTTTTATGGTCAATCCGTTCTCTAAGGTCACCTTAAAATTCTTTAATTCAGTTTGATTAACGAATGGCCAGCCTTTGCATTGATTTGCCGAAGTACTATTACCAGAGTAAACGAATACGACCCCATCCAATGTTACAGATTGATTCACTTTAGGTACAAATAATGACAAATCATACGTTTGTTTTCCTTCTGGAAAATAAGGCAAGATAATCTCATTGGTAAGAATTTCTTTTGAATTTTCCTTAGCGATAATTTGTGTAATAAGCCCTATTATGATGATAGCGGCCAATCCAAGAGAAACTATTAAAATTATTTTGCGCAATTACTATAAAAATAAAAAGAGAGGGATTTAATTTATTTCCCTTTGGTTAGTATTTCATACTGTCGTAACATGTAGGACTAGTCGAAGATGTGGTACTAACTGGATTATTAGGTCCTGCAGCTGGATCAAACACCCATCCATTGCAAGTTGTTATCAGATTCGAATTGCTTGTATACTGGAATTTCATAGTATATTGCGACCATGTTGCCCAACTCCAAGGGGTAGTAGTGGTCGAGGATGATATCTCTTCCATCATTGTCCCAGTATCACATGCTTGTACACTGCAAGTAGTTCCAAGATTAAGATTGCTATAACTGTCTCCTGAGTATGTCTTTGTGAAGCAACCTCCCGTCGAGGGAGACTGGCTAACATCAGTAACACACAGCTGATAATCAGTACCAGAGTTTGCATAGACATCCTCGTAGATTACATCATTGGAAGCACCAGTAAAACTGACAGCTTGTGGGTTGCCATTTTCACTAGGTGGTATTTGGGTTGTGTCGTATGTGTCTAGATTATAATACCAACCTGCACCTGTGCCAGTACAACTTGCTTTGTCATAAAAGCTACTAACTTGCATCCATTCGTGTGAATTATCATTTAATGCATTAAGAGTTTGTAGTAAATCTGAACTAGTACTGCCAGATTGAATTGAGTTGTATTTTTGTTGTATGTGATAAGCTGTAGTCCTGCTTACACCGCTGTCAGTAAAGGATGTTGGTTCTCCCTGCTGTTGCAAGATACTGTTAGGACATGTACCAGCAATAAGTGGATGTACACCACTAGTAGCTCTATGCATTCCTGGTTTTTGATAAGGACTTTTTGCGGGATCTCCCACGTACAGGATATCCATTTTATCGCCGTTATATTTTATGATGCCTATCCATCCGGAGTGACCTTTCATTTGATCCGAAACCTTTTGAGATGCAATTTGTAGGTTTTTTGCAGCTGTGGGAGAAAGACCTGGAGGTACATTACTAGTCGGTACAGTCGAGTCTGCAGAACTTAGAGGCAATAGTGTCATTGGTGACGACATCAGCAATACTATCATAACAATTGCAGTTACTATCGTTGTTCTAATCCTTGTTTTGTTGTTTTGTATTTTCATTTCTTATTTCGTTTCTCCTTTTTGCTTTTTGTTTGTATGAAGGGGCTTTGTCTTCATACCGCATATATGATCATCTGTGTTGTTTGTACAACACATCTCATAGTGGTTAATGTTAAGCATGTCCGGCATAGTACAGAAATAATAGATAAGACTTGCGTATCTTCAATCAATTTTATTTACATGCTGTCAATAAAGTTGACAAGTTGTCCACTAAGTTTATTTATTTGTGATATGAAGCTAATCCCCTTTTCGGTCAACTGCAGATATACTTTGTATTTTACAACTACCGATTCTATAAGAGATTTGTTTCTCATCCAATCAAGATACTGCGACAGTATAGTACAGTTCATATTTGTTTTGTAAGACAAAGCTGTTCTTCCAACCTTCCTTGCTTCCATTATGGCATGTAAAATTCTTGACAAAATAACCATGCTTGGTTTAAAATCAGAAGATCCTCGAGTTTGTCTCCTCTTTATGTCTAGAGTGTGATTGCTCCCCACAAAGACAAATGAGCCCAGGTTTGGAAAGAGATGTTCAGTTGTAAAATCATGGTATGCAAATCTCTGCTTTGTGTGATAAATACCGTATTGGATGCCGATTGGAATATGATCCACTACAGGTATTGCAGCCAGTGACAAAATGATAATCAGTATCTTGATCGAGTTTGATATATCGTTCATAGGTTTATTTGGCATCGATGTACCGTTCATTAGTCTTGCTTGCAATTGGTTGCTCATTATATCATTCCATATTTTTTACTACATTCGCTAGTATAAGGTACTATTATAAAATAATTGCGTAGATTTGCAAACCACATAATATATTTACAGAAAATTTCGTAACTGTCTACCTTTTTGAAGTTCCCAAACCACCAGATCTGTTATTTTTGACAGATATGCTTTCTGATCAGTATGATTCCATGTGATCATTGCCAGAAAATGACCTTGAATATTTCCGTAATCGTTGCAGTATCCTAGAGCAACAAGTCAATCAACTACGAGAAGAAAACAATCAACTACGAGAAGAAAACAATCAACTACGAGAAGAGATTGCAGCAATAAAAGAGACAGTATCTGCACTTGTTGCAAGAAACATCAACGCAAAACCTGACATGCGTCACAATAATGCCATAAGCAAAGATTCCCAATCAAAACATACAAGAAAAAGCAGGAACAAACCAACCCGCATAGACAGCACGGTAACAGTTGACCAAAAGGTGTGCAGCAGGTGTGGCAGTATACATCTGTCAGAACCTACCGATACGTACACAAGACTGGTTGAGGATATCATTCCTGCAAGGATTATCGTAACAAAATACATCATTACAAGACGGTACTGCAGGAACTGCAAAAGACAGGTTTCTGGTGCAGTGTACGATGCACTGCCAAATGAGCGATTTGGATTACGATTAATGGTGTTAATCGTATCACTAAAGTTACTGGGGTTGTCATACCAAAAGATATCTGGTCTGCTCAAGATGTTGTTTGGTCTTGATGTTACAGAATCCTCCATCAATCATGCAGTCAAAAAAATATCTGATGCATTTGGCAATAGATATGAACAGATGATCCGGGAATTAAAAACAGAGCACAACATCCACGGCGATGAGACCAGCTGGAGAATAAACGGCAAGAACCACTGGCTGTGGGCATTTGTCGGAAGGCAGACTGTACTATATGAGATTGATAAATCACGGGGAAGGACTGCACCGATGAGGATCCTTGACGGGTATGACGGAAACATTACCAGTGACTCGTGGTCCGCATGGAATTATGTTGGCAAGACACACCAGAGATGCCAGTGGCACTATCTCAATGACTTGAATGATACGATACAATACAAGAATCCGGGAAAAGAGTTTGCGTCATTTGCAAAACGTTTACAAAAAATACTGTATGACTCTCAGAAATATGGCAGTATGTCAAACAAAGAGAGGGCAGATGCAAAGAAAAATCTCGAGAGGAGAATAGCCGACATGGTATCCAACAAATACACGGAACGAAACTGCATGCGGTTTGTCAAGAGACTGAGACGGGAGAAAAAGATGCTCTTTACATTTTTAGATACTAAAACTGACTATCACAATAATGCAGCCGAGCGGGCAATCAGGCCAAATGTTGTCATTCGAAAAATAACAAATGGTCATCGCTCAGATGATGGTGCCACATCTCATAAGATACTGATGAGTGTAAAGGAGACATGCAGGCCTGAGGGGTTTGAATTTTTATGACTATGCCCTGGAATATCTTGGCAATATGGCTTCAAAAAGGTAGACAGTTACAAAAGATTATCTATTTTTTAAATAGCGATTAAGAATTCTTTCCGTTATCAGGCCGGATATTATTACTGATAAGGTGACCATGATTGGCCAGAAGAGATCTGCAGAGATATTTGAAGACTCAGATCCAGGAGGCAACAATTGTTTAACTATTTCCTGATTTTGAACAGCTTGTGTCCCAAACCAAGATATTATAGCTGCTATTCCTATGGATGTGTATTTGAGTAGCCTTCTCAAACTATTTTGAAATGATTTACTTTGTTTGGCTTTTTCTGACATTTCTTTAGCAAAAATAATAATTGCCGGTTTTGCAACATAATACTTCATGTCATGGTTCTTGCTGTTTTTTCCTATTTTACTTATTTCAACAATTCCAGTTTCTTTCATCTTGTTTAGGTGATGTAAAACTAAGGAAAGCGCGTAGCCAGTATTGGTTATTATTTCGTTTACCGTCATTTCTTTCCTAATTAACAATGACATAATCTTCCTACTAGACTCATTGCTCAAAATCTCTCCAAGTATTTTCAGGTTAGCATCATCGTCTGAGAACATGCTTATCTTATACGGTATCTTGTCTTTTTCCCCGTTGTCAAAATCTATTTCGTCGTTTTGCACTTGCTTATTTTGTTGATTGTGATTATAAAGGATTATTATCCTAAAATACGAGTTTGTTGCCTAATTCGGTATCGCATACTGTTTTACCTTGTTCTTTTATCAGGGAAGTCTCGTGAAATTCTGATGAGAATAAGATACAGTGGTACAGATTATGAGAATCAAATGTAAAAAAAACGCAACAAATAATCTAAAAACGAGGAGTTTCAGGTAACAGACAACTGGAAGGCAAAGACGGCATCAGATGAAAAATTTAGAATTATTGAAAGAAAATCGAATCAAAGATTCCAAGAAAGGTAACAAGAATCTCAAATGTCAAAAAATTTAGAAAATGACAATCTAAAAGAAAAGAGTACGTGTCTACAACAGGAACCGGGTAGGTGTTGAAAGATTTGAAAAAATATCTCAGAGAGAAGAGTTGGTGTTAATAGGATAATACAAAAAGTGTAAAAGAAATGAGAGTTAGAATAGAATAAGGAGAATGGAAAATTCTAGGAGAAGAGAGATAGTAGATCAAATGTCGAAACAACAGTAAAATAACAATCTAAAAACTATATGGTTTTCAAACAAAAGAAAACTAGATAGAAAGAAGATGCTAAAACTACAAAAAGAAAACAAAAGAAAAAAAGAAAATACGGGTAATATGGCGGTAAAGCCCTTTTTTGGCAAAAACAAGGAAATTTTTACGCATGGACTGTTCGTGGACATCAGATTTCCTTACCTGTTTTTGCTACTTTCATTGTGCAGCAGATTTCAAACCTTTGTGCAGTATGATATACCAGCCAAGAAAACCCTATGGTTTCTGATGTCAAAACCCTATGGTTTTTTCAGGCTTTTATGGATGATATCATTTGGTACCATGACACAAAAAATCTATGCAAGGAGTGTGATGAAGATGGGCCATGAACCACAACACTCGCTCATGGTTACAATACCAAGAAAGATCTGCACCGAGTTGCAAATTGGTAAAGGTACCAATCTCTACTTCAAGCTTGAAGGCAATAGGTTTGTCGTATCAAAAGACACTAAATTTCTTGATAACAGAACAGAAAATGGTAATGATGATACAACTACAATCGAAGCTGCAAATCATGTAACAAAAGAAAATGGAAAAGATGTCACTGTGGACGGGATATCTCTTGCTGACCTTCAGTACTAGATGTGATATGGTATGATATCATGGTAACGATATCATATCATCCTGCCAAGCTTGCAGAGCCCTTGTGCGTTTGAATACACCGGATCTTTTACTAGCTTGAGGCTATCATGCACCTTGGCCTTCAAAGACTCGAACAGTCCGTCTACGAGTGCCCCGCCTCCTGACACATAGACATCATACTCCTTGTTCAGCTTGGTCTGAAATATTGCAAGCTTGTTGGCAAGAATTGTAGTCAGTGCATCCATTCTCTTCTTATCCACAGTATTTTTTTCATGTTCAAGATATGCAAGATCTTCGTACAGATAATCACAAGCTTGCGGAATCGAGGTCCCGGAAATCGGCTTGAGATCTTCAAAGAGGACAAGCTCGGTCGTTCCCTGTCCTATTGATAATACGATTCCTGTTCTTGCATCCTCGGCCAGGAGCGTACCAATTGACTGAGGTATAACAACTACTCTTCTTGGTTTTAGGTTGCGTGCTACCAGTCTCTCAAGGTGCTGTTTCTGCCGTGCCGCGCCATATGGAAGGCCCATCACAACAACAAGCGATCCGAGATCTTGTTCACATCCAAGCTTTCGCACCGACTCCCTGATAATAGCTACAAAGGCCCTCTCGTCAGCTATCCTCCCTTCAAGGACTGCCCTCACAAGCACGGTATCAGGGTATATGGACATCTTGGCAGCTTCGTATCCTACAGCTTCGACTGTTCCCTCCTTTGGGTCCTCCCATCTTGTCAGTTGTCTGGTTCCGTATATGGATGGAAATGTTACCCGCATATGTGAGGATACACACTTGACAAATCCCGTTCCTGCGTCTATTGATATCACATCATCGTGATTTTGACATGCCATGTTATCCAGAGTATGTAGATACCGTACAGCAAGAGATTACGACCCAGTATGGACAAACACTTGGAATTACGACTCCAAAAGCGATAATGGCTATACGGGAACAAGCCTCAAGCGGTAACAACGCATTCATCTTGATGGTTGGCATAATTGCCCTTGTGGTGGGGGCAGTGGGAATCGTTACAACTCTTTACAACTCGGTTACAGAAAGGATACGTGAAATTGGCACAATGAAAGCAATTGGGGCTCAGAATACTGACATACTGGTATTATTTTTGATTGAGGCCGTCTTGATTGGAATAATAGGTGCCAGTCTTGGCCTTGCAATTGGGATAGGCTCGGGCTATCTTCTGAGTGTGATAATGGCTGTTCCATCTCCTACTGGAGGAGAGCCAACCCATATTCCGCCAATATATCTACTTGAGGATCTTGTCAAGGTGTGGGTACTTTCTCTGATACTAAGTATCATGGCAGGTATGTATCCTGCTTGGAAAGCGTCACAACTGTCTCCAATGGTTGCACTCCGAAGGGATTAAACTCAATATCATCTGATAAAATTAGACTGCAAATCTAAGATGCACGTGTGAATATGTGTTTGATTTGAAGACTCGAGTTAAAAAAAAATAAAGAATAGGTTGTGAACCTATTTCTCTAAGGGCAACTTGCGAAATGTCTTTTCGCTTGCATTTTTAATCAAGTATTCTCAGAGATATCACATGTCAAATTATGAAACTGTTTATCTAGACACTATTGACGGATTTGAATTTGAAAATCTCTGTACCAAAATATTTGAAAGGCTCAAGGATTTACTTGTAAAAATTGTCATAAAACAATATGTCGTAATTGTACCTATTGGACAAGACGATTCCTATTTTTTAAGAAGATATTATGTAAAGCATGTGTTGACAAACTAGAGCCACAAGTAAAAAGAAAATTGGTCAAATAATAGGTTGTGGTTTTTATTTTACTAGGAATAAACTTGATTTTTTTAATTTAGTGCAAAATCTAGTCCAAAAAAAGGTCAAACGGTCACGTCCCATCTTTACCCCTTTACCAACATGGGATCGACCTAATTTGAACTTCAGAGTAATTAAAAGATTATACAAAAATCATCAAAGTCTGTAAATGTTGCATAAGGATTTCATTTTGTGCCTGTTATGCAACATTGGATAAAGCTCACTGAATTAAACTTCATGAAAATCGAGTGGATGTAATTTTTCTTCCCACAAAAAATTTGATATCCTAAAACAATAGACCCTGCTATCCCTGCCTGTATATATAAGGATAGGATACCAGCTTCCAAATATCTTGCATCTGCGATATAGCAGAAATAGATGTATTCCAATAATGCTGTAAAAAAGCTAAATAGGTATCATGCCTGTACCTGTAACGATGAGGACTGCTTGCACAAAGCAAGCGGGCAGTCTGATAGTATGGGAAACAAGTCACATCACATAACAACAAGAGCTGCAAAACCAGTACAGAAAAAAGAGAACAGGGTACAGAGGCTTTTTGCAAACCAGGACGTAAGGAGATGGTACGATAACCTCTTGCGCGGCAGTGCCGTAACTGCAAAGGTGCGCCTGAGAAACCTTGACTCATTCTGCAGGTCGCACGATACAACTCCTGCAGAGCTTGCCAGTCTTGCATCAAGGGACCTCAGAGCAGTAGAAGACCTCATGGAAGACCATGCCACATGGATGCATGAAAAAAACAACTCTCCGGGCTACATAGCAAATCACCTCAAGGCAGTCAAGTCATGGCTGAGGCACCATGATATGGATATCAAGAGAAGGATAAGGATATCAGATGCCGGAGCCACGCCAACACTTGAGGGCGAGAGGGTGCCTGACGAGTCAGAGATGGCCGAGATACTCAACAGGGCATCGCTTCGAAGTGCCGCAACAATATCTCTGATGGCAAAGTCTGGCCTGAGGCCCCATGTGCTTGGAAGCCATGACGGAGAGGACGGACTTGCAATAAGGGATCTGCCAGATATAGTAATACAGCAGGGCCTTGCAAAATGCCTGCGCAATCCTCCAAGAGTGATTGTGCGAAAGACATTATCAAAGGCAAGACACCAGTACTATACATTTCTGACAGACGGTGCCACAAAGAAGGTGATTGCATACCTCAACGACAGGCTGCAAAAGGGCGAGACGCTAAATGCAGGGTCTCCAGTGATATCACCTTCACACGACTATGGTACATTTCGCGGTAGAAACTCTCAGAAAAAGTTCCTTCCGACTGCACAGATATCAAAGATGGTGCGCGATACCATGAGGCCAAGGTTCCAGTGGAGGCCGTATGTACTCCGTGCATACTTTGACACGCAGCTGCTGATTGCAGAGTCCAAGGGCATCATAGCGCATGACTTTCGTGTATTTTTCATGGGCCACAAGGGTTCCATAGAGGCAAGGTACACGACAAACAAGGCAATACTGCCAGAGTCGCTTGTAAACGAGATGAGGGATGCATTTCAGAGGTGCGAGAGGTTTTTAGACCTGGAGACAAGGCAGGAAGACCAGCTCCTAAAACAGAGGGAAGAACTGCATGATATAATCAAGGGTGCTCCACCTGACAGGGTGCAAGAGATGCTCAAGGTTTTGAGATCTGCAAATCCCTAGTCAGAGGGTAGTGTCAGGCCAGGAGGCGGAATGGCTTATTGTGCAGGGCTGGAGGTTTGTTGGAGTGCTGCCAAATAACAGGGTTGTACTGCAAAAGGACTCGCACCCGCAGCGGTAAGATGTCTTACAAGACTTGGTTTCTTATCTATTCTAAACTCTATAGATCAGACGTATATACTTGCAAAACAACTATGGGTAATGATAACTGAAAAGCCACAGGAAATCTCAGCAGTAGAGAATATGACCAAACAAGAAATGGCTAAGATAATAAAAACTGCCAAAAGGAAGGCCGAATCTTCTTCAGAAAGCGAGGATGCTATCTCAATCTGTAATACCATGAAAAATAACACATCAGAAATAATTCAAAAAATAGAATCAAAATTTCCAACTTATGTGGGTCTTTATACCGATCTTTACACAAAATACCTGCACGCCATAGATGATCTTTATGGTACATGCTATCTATCAGAAAAGGAATTTTTTGACAAGTTGGGAATGGACAAGCCGGCAATTCGAGCCTTTGATGCATATTGGAAATCCATCACTGGTATGATCCTGTCGCAAATTGATATGAGTACAAATTTTGCAAGAATGTATGTGCAATTCAGGCTTGTCACAATAGACTCGTATGATAAAGTAGCTCATCTCATGATGGGTAATTATGCAAAAGCTTGGAGTCAGTTCAACTCATACAACAAGTAGCATTACTAATTACGCGAGCCATTGATTATAGTATAAGATGAGGTAGAAAGAGAAGAGACAAGTTTATTCTCATGTTGGTTTTGAAGGTGCGAGATGTGTGGTTCGTACCATGATGGACTTGGCTCTGTTCAAATATACATAACAGAGTACAACTGCAAGTGTTGAAATTATTCCGATTATGACGCCCAACTTCTCATCGATGACTATCCACACTATTCCAACTATCATCATTATAGAGGCCCATGTGAAATAATATCCATAGTCTTGTGTCATGCTACGTTCTTTCACATTCTTGAAGCCAATTACTGTGGTATAGATTGATACTGGAATCAAGAAGAGAGGTATGGTCAGGATGAGTGGCACTAGATGTAATTGCAACAAGACTGCAACTACAATGGCATCCAGCATCAACACCGTGGCTGTTGTTACGGTCTTTGAGGTACTGTGAACCTGAACCTTGCTCAACAATAGTAAATGGCAACTTGTTTGATATAAGCGAATTGCCCAATACTTATCTGGGATCTGAAAATGAATGACCTGTCTCCATATCATGTAAAATCAACATCAGTGTAAATTTTTCATCAGACATAAACAAAAGTACGGTCTTAGCGACTTCAATTTAGGCTAAAAGGCCAAAGTCAGGTAAAGGATCATGTGGAATCTTCTAGAACAATTGACGGCATTTTAATATGGATTGGTTTTCGATCAATGTATGCATGTCAATACAAGGAGGATCCTTATTTGCAAAAATGGCTTTTTGATGTAAGAAGTAGAACATTTTTTCTTCTAGCATTGTCATTTTTTATACTCTTATGCTTGGCAGGTGCAAAAATTCTGCTCAACCAGGATGACGCCTTTGAAAATTCATTGCAAAAACTAGCTGGAAACACTACCGTGGATCTTACTATGCAAATCTTTTCTGAGATTGGTTGGGTCTTGTATCCAATATTTGTTGCCATCATACTTTTTATAATGAAAAGTACCCGCCGCCTTGGCTTGATACTTCTTCTTTCTCTGTTGATAGGAACCATGGCAGCAGCATATCTTAGATGCTACACAGGGTATGAGAAACCAGACCTCGAGTTCTTGGGAATGCATTTACAGATAGAATCTGGGGCAGACGTTGGAGTTCCATGCCAGATAGATGGTACATTTCCAGCCGGTCATACAGTGCGAACAACAATCTTTGCATTCATTGTGGGATATGCGTTATCAAGAAGATTTCCTAGAGGATGGTACTTGATATGGCTGTATCCAATTCTTGTCTCAATTAGCAGACTATATCTACTACAGGAATATCCAACAACAGTCATTGCTGGAGCAGTACTTGGCATATTACTTGCAGACATTATGTCAAAAAAGCTCAAGATCGAACTTATCTTTAATAAATCAGAAACCCAGCGAACTTAAGACCTGTGAGCTTATCAACACCATTGCAAAATGATCCTGATCATGGTTGTAGATCCAATATCTTACATCGCGTTCTTGCTTTGCCTTTCGTAGGCCAAGATTAAGCTCATTCATAATTGTAAACCCAATTTTTTTTGCTACGTCTTTATCTTTGGTCATGATTACTTTGAATCCTCCTTTCTGTGCTGTAAATCCTAACTTGATCATCTCAGATACAATCTCAGACGCCTTGATCTCACTTTCAATCTCAAACGTCTTGGAAATGGGTATCTGTGAGGGGTGAAATTCCATGCATTTTTCCTGTCAATGCCAAATAAAATCTACCTGCTCTGTCTCTGATCGCGTTTAAAATTTTACGAAAAAATTTAGAAAATATGTAAAAAATATTAACTCTTATGTCAAATCATGATCATAACAAAAACTTAATCGATTACAAAGGCTCTAGAACGCATGGCATCCTTGGAGATACTCACTAAATCATGTAAAGTAAAGAAGATTGAGGTTGCAAAATTGCGAAGAAAAACCGAGAATAGTCTAAAAGAGGCCCTTTCAAAGAAAAGGAGATCATCATCAGGACTTGCAGCCTTGGTAAGGAAAAACGAATCTTTAGGCAGGCAGATTGAGCATGTTGCACAGCTGCTAAATCAGTACAAGGCACAAAAGGAGAGCATATCTAGGCTCAAGATTGCAGCTGAAGAACGATTAAGACATGAACAAGATGAACAAGATAGCGCAAAGCAGCAAAGCGAGTATGGCGGACCAGAAGAGAAGGTAACTGCGCAAGAGAGACTAAAATTCATAGATGAAAAGATAGTAGAGTTACACGCACAATTAAAGGAACGTGAGTTGGTAGAGAACAGGCTTGTCAAACAAATTGAGGGTTTACAAAAGGAAAAAGCAAAACTTGATTTGCAATCAAGGAAACAAGTTCATGCCAAACCTGGGTTGCTTGAACAACTAAAGTCTAGCGAGAAAGCAGAGCTGGTACTCCGACCGAGAGTCCAATCTTTGATTAAAAGAGAGACTCAAACAACCAAGACACTGCAATCCATGGAGAAGAGACTGGAAGAGGTCATGGCTCAGAGGAGAAAAGCGGCAAGAAACGCCAAGAGAAAATCTAGGAAATTAAAAAGAGTCAAAAAACGAAGGGCGGTCAAAACAAAGACAAAGAAACCTGCAAGAAAGAAAGCAGGAAGAGCAAAGACACGAACTAAGCCAAAAAGAAAGGTAGCAAGGAAAAAGATAGTAAGGAGAAAGACCGCAAAGAGAAAAATAACAAAAAGAAAGACAAAAGCACGAAGGTCTTCAAAACCAAAACGAAGATAACAATTCTACGCTTCATTAATATTGAATAACTTTTTTTCCGTAAGCTATGTCGCTTCCTAACAAAATTACCGTGGAAGTAACCGAGATTCCAACACTCAAGAATCCTTCACTAATCTGCGGACTGCCGGGAAGTGGATATGTTGGAAAGCTTGCAGTTGATCACCTAATTGAAGAGTTGAAGGGAATTCCATTTGCAAACATCTTTTCATCATCGTTTCCTCCCCAAGTCTTGATTCAACCCGATGGGACTGCAGACCTTATGAAAAATACGCTATATTACTGCAAGAATAAGTCATGTGATCTTGTTCTTCTCAGTGGAGATGCACAACCTGTTAGCCCAGAAAGCGAGTATGAGATGGCAGATGAGATAACCAAGCTTTGTGAAAAACTTGGCGTGAAGACGATCTATACACTTGCTGCGTATATCACAGGAGCGTTTACAAAAACTCAAAGGGTTTATGGAACAAGCACTTCGGCCGAAATAGTAAAAGAATTTCCAAAATATGAAATTTATCCAATGAATAGCGGAAGTATTACGGGAATGAATGGATTGATAATTGGAGTGGGAAAGAGAAAGAACATAACTGGTGTTTGTCTGCTTGGGGAAACCTCGGGTTATGTGGTTGACGCAAAGGCATCAAAAGCTGTTATTGAAACTCTTGCCAAGATGCTTGACCTAAAGCTAGATCTGACTGGCATTTCAAAAAAGGCGCAAGATACAGAACAACTTGTTAAAACAATTGAAGAACAAATGGGCAGTAGATCATCGCCGGAATCACTGCCAATGTCACAACATGATAAGAGACTAGGGTATATCAGCTAAAATGAAAAAACGTGGACCAATTATAATGATTATAGGTGTAGCGTTGATAGCTGTTGCTCTTATAACGTCTTATTCTATTATGGAAAGGACTGGTCTGAGCTCTGGCACGGGCAGGTTTTTTCCGTCACCAGAAAATATGTTCGACGAAGTATCAGAAAAAGAAACAATTGATCCAGGAAATGCATATGCGTTTTCCCATACCACTTCGTCATCTCAGGTTCCACTGATGTGGGGTCTCTACATGACAGATTACAAATCATCTGATAGAGTTACGATAAATGTTACCAATATCTTTGGTGACAAGTTTGGCTCTTTTGAAGATGGGGAACCAATATTCATAAAATCATTTATGATACCAAAGGTGGATACGTATAGCTTTAACGTGGAAAACACTGGCAGCTCATCAGTGACAGTAGTGACCATGTTCACGGAGGATCCAGCAAAGTCAAAGGCGCTAACTGACCCCAATTCGCCATTTAATCGAAATATTGTTCCTCTTGCGGCTGCAGGCTTTATGTTGATAATTGGCATAATTGCAATTATAGCTGGAATAATACTTGGCGTAATAGACTGGAAAAAGAACAGGAATCAGTCTAGATATATCTAGAATTCTAGTACTTCGAGTTTGCCATATTTGCCTACGTTAAGAGAATTTTCTCCTTTAAACGTAGAGATGTATCCGTTTTCGATTTTGATCTTTGAACCCTGTTTTACCATCTTGATCTGTGCATCCCATAAGGTAAGCTTGATCTCTCCGGTGTCATCTTTTAGCACTGCATCGGCAACTTGGGCCTGTCCGCCCATCTTGAGGTTTACAGTTCTTGGTTCGCCTATGCTTCCTATGACTCCCTCTACAGGCTCTAACCTGTTTTGTGGTTTGTTGAGTTGGCCTATGTTTGGCATTTAGTAAAATTTTTCATGCTCAAATAATAAGTGTTTTGATATAAAGATCTGTTCATCATTTGGCTGTTTTCCATTATTTTTATCCCTGAATTCGATCTCATCTTCTAAATTTCGTATTCTTATCAGATTTCGACTCTTTTAGTTCGTTATACCTACCTCCCCAATAATCTGTTTGCCTTTTTTCATCAATTAATTGCCGATTCAATTTTTCAATTTCCAAATCTTTTTCCTTTATCTGATTTTGGAGATTTGCCATTATCTCGTCTTTTGAATTGTTTTTCTTTATTATGCCTAGTTTGTAAAGAGTTTTAAAATCTTTATCGAGAAGTTCCACTAATTCTTCATAATCAGGTTGCCGTTCATCAGCAAACTCGAACTCTCGTAGTCTTTTTTCAAAATCATAATATAATATCTTAGCAGAGCCTGAAACCATGAAACTTTCTTGGCTAGGAACAAGCAAACCATCATGGTACTGTTTTACTCGTTCCTGAACCTTTTGTAAAATCTCTGGATCGATCATTTCGTCTTTTTGTCACCTTTTACCTTTTGAACAGTTACAATTCTCATATTATCTTCATTTTCCATTGTTTTTTAGAAGCCAATTTAATTAAAGTTTCAATTTTGTTTTGCCCTAGTCTAGAGTAATTCCAGTCTGTTATACAGGTGTCTTTTTAATTGAATTATGTTCTCGAATGAAGTTGTAATGAATCCTAAACACATCAATTGTTTTTTGGACAGATTTTGCATATTTGAATAAATGATGTGCAATCACGAAGAATATACATTCCATACTATGTAGGCCATTGTTGTTATGAAAGCCACAAAAATAGAACCTATAACAATTGACAATACTTTTTTCCTGCTCATTTTGGTTACTCTTGGTCGTGCTTTAATTGGCATATTATTCCTTCTATCAAAGAATGATACCTATTTGCAAGCCAAGAATATAATGATTAGATTTTAAATAACCATGTATAAAACAAGAAGGCATGAGCGAGGAACCCAGGACATTCTTTAACTTTTCATTCTTTAAGGTTGATCCAAAATGGCGTTGGATGGCAGACCTTGCAAAAGAAGAGTCTGCAAAAGAAGTGGAAATCATATTGAAAAACTCCCAGATACCTTACAGGTCATATTCTACTCTTGGACTGCGAGATGACGCAGAATTCTTGTTGTGGTTTGTATCCGAATCTATCGAAAAGATACAGGACGTAATCTCAAAATTGTATTTGACAGTTTTTGGAAAATACATAATTCCAACGCATGTTTATCTTTCATGTACAAGACCATCAGTATATACAAAAAACTCAACAACACGTGGCTGGCTTGGTGGGGAAGAACAAAAAAAATACGTCATAGTGTATCCATTTATCAAAACTAGAGGATGGTATCTTCTTCCACTTGAAAAGAGAAAAGAGATGATGTCAGAACACATTGCAGTTGGACAAAAATATCCAGAAGTAAATTTGAACACGACATATTCCTTTGGAATCCATGATGAAGATTTTATGCTTGCATTTGAAACTGATAACTTGGACAAGTTTCAGGACTTGATAATGGATCTGAGAGAGACCCGCGTCAGCGAGTATGTCCAGGTTGACACGCCTATGATAGTTTGTGTAAAAAAAGACCCTATCTCCATGATAAGGAGTCTAGGGTGATGAAGGCACTAAAGGAATGGGCAACTGTAATAAGAGCACTTGAGAATGGAAACCAGACTGTTTTATTGAGAAAGGGCGGAATTCTTGAGACCGAGTCAGGATTTAGGGTTGAGGCAACAAAATTTGCACTGTTTCCAACTTATGAACATCAAGATAATGCATCACTGAAATCGCAATATTATGGATATCTTGCTGATGCTAGAGAAGGTAAACCAAAGGAAGGGTACAACATGATCACTTCGATCGCACAAGTAGTTGAAGAACGTGATATTTCTTCAATTGAAAAAATAGAACAATTATCACCATTTCACATTTGGAGCGACTCTTATATCGTGGAAAGAATGAATTGGATGCCGTCAAAACCCATGAAGGTCATTTTTCTCAAAGTTTTCAAGATTGCTGCAACTGAGGTACCTGTCTTGCCAGATTACCACGGATGTAAATCTTGGATAGAATTAAATGTAAATTCAGAGTCTGGAAAATCTGTTTTGAGCGATGTGGAACTACAACAGCAATTGGAAGAGTTTAGGAGAATTGTAAATTGAAGTACAGAACACTTGGTAAGAGTGGAATAAAGGTATCTGAGATAGGATTTGGAGCATGGACTCTGGGCCTTGATTGGTGGGGAAAGAAGATTGAGGATGACGAAGCTAAACGACTGTTAAAACATGCATATGACTTGGGAATTAATTATTTTGAGACTGGAGATATCTATGGAAGAGGAAAGAGCGAGCAACTAATTGGCGATGTCTTCTCTGGCATGAGAAACGAAGTTGTGATATCTACCAAGTATGGATATGACATTTACAGTAATGAACAGATAGGCCACAAGGAACTTCCACAGAAATTCACTCCTGAATTTACTGAATTTGCTTTGCAGAAGAGCTTGGAGAGGCTGCAAACTGATTATCTTGATGTCTATGGTTTGCACAATCCAAAGATCCATACTATTAGAGACAAGAAGATATTTGATTATCTTGATACCAAAGTAAAAGAAGGCACTGTCAAAAGCTACCAAATTGCTCTGGGTCCTGCAATTGGATGGACTAGGGAGGGGCTTGAGGCAATGGATCTTACAAACACTACAGCAGTCCAGACAGTCTATAACATCTTGGAGCAAAACCCGGGAAACATACTGGTAGAACATGGTGAAAAACATAACGTGGGCATTCTTGTTCGAGTGCCTGACGCTTCCGGCATACTAACGGGCAAGGTCACGGCAGACACAAAGATTAGTGAGAAGGATCATCGTTCTGTGAGAAGTGGCGACTGGGTAAAACAATCACTTCAAAAGGTTGATCAGCTGATGCCTATTGCAAAACGATATGGATGGAATATAACCGAGCTTGCAATCAAGTTTATCTTGTCACACAATGGAGTTTCGTCAGTGCTTCCAACTGTTGTAAGCGAAGAAGAGATTACAATGTTCTCGCAGATGTCTGATGGGAACTATCTTAATGCGTCAGATAAAAAAGAGATAACTGAACTCTTCAACCAGTGGCCTCCATACGAACTCAAGGCGTCTGCACAAACTGCATGAGGAGATGCTTTCTTTGAATCATATGTTACCACGTATTTTTAACAGTGCACTCTTCCTTACACTTACAAAAGGAGATGGAATGGAAAATGGTTTTGGCTACTAAAAAAACATCAACTATGACATTTCGAATTGATGAAGGTGTTCTAAACCTACTGCGAGAAGAATCTGAACACAGGGAGACAAGTCTTAACACGCTTGTCAATCAGATCTTTAAAAGATACGTAGAGTGGGACATGTTTGAATCAAAGGTTGGAATGGTACCTATTGCCAAGCCAATAATAGTTGAACTCTTCGGTAAGATGACAAAAGAGGAGATAATGGACATGGCTAATCGCATAGGAAAGAATGTTGTTCGGGATATTGCACTGTTCATGAAGGGAGACATTAGTCTTACCTCTTTTCTGTCATGGTTTGAGATGAGGATGAAGGCATCTTCAATTGAGATAAATCACAACATAAAAAATGGCTATCACACATTTATTGTAAAACATGATCTTGGCGACAACTGGTCTTTGTACCACAAGACTGTTCTTGACTTGATATTTGTTGACGTTCTTGATAAAAAAGTCCAGTTTGATTACAATGCTGGCATGATCTCATTTAAGTTCAGTGACTAGGTGTTTGCAACTATTTGCACATGAACACATTCTAATCTCCCTCATTATATTGGACGGAACAAAATACAGATTGTGCAGGTACTTCTTTTGGGCAGAGATGTGGACCAAGAAAACATACGTCATGCCATGTTGAAGATAATCTCAAATGAGCAGGCAATCCAAGTACTTGAATGCAGCATAGACTCACCAAAATCTGCATACGAAATCAGCACAACATGCAGCATTCCTCTCACTCAGGTGTATAGATGGGTTAGAAAGCTACACAAGATGGGGCTAGTTCGCATCTCGGGGGCAACAAATGATGCTGGTAAAAAGTACTTTATGTATAAAAGCAAAGTGAAGGAAATAAAGATAGTACTAAGCTCCACCTTCAGCCCTAAAATAGAAATATTATAAACAATCTTTTTTTATTTTTACGTTGGTCTTATGCGGTAATTGTATCTTCTATCTCAAACTCGTGCTCTACAAAATATTCGACTCGAGTCTTTTTGAACTCTCTGGAACTAAATAATATCTTGTAATCATGTACATCTATCTGGTCCTGAATCTCGTGTGCGATTTTTTGAGCATCATCATTTGATTTGCAGTGAACCATTGAAAATACATTGTAAGGCCAGTCTGGATACACGGGTCTCTGATAACAATGACTTACTTGGGGAAATGCTCCTAGCTGTGCTCCCACCTGCTCTATTCTCTCTTCTGGCACCTTCCACACTATCATACCGTTTGCCAAAAAGCCTACCTCTCTATGCCTTAGTATGGCTGCAAATCTGCGCATCACTCCAATTTCCTCATAATATTTGGCCTTTTCGAGAACCTGCTCCTCTGTTATTCCAAGATTCTGTGCAGCTTTCAAAAATGGTCTCTCAGTTATCTCAAGATCTTTTTGTAACTCTCGTATGTAGTTCTTGTCTTCTTCGGTTGCAACAAATTTCACTTCGCGAATCTTCTTTTTTTCTTCAACAGGCTTGACTTCTGCCTTTTTCTCGTCTATCATCTCAAGCTTTACGCCAATTTTGAAGAGCTTTATTGTTGGAAGCATTCTGACTTTGTTGATTCCCCGTAATTTTGAAAACTTGTCAATCTCAGACTTTAGATCTGAACCGGGTGGAACTGCTAGGGTAAACCATAGATTGTATTCATGATTTCTTTCATAATTGTGGCTGACGCCGGGATGTTTGTTTACTTGGTTTGCAATATTGTCAAGCTTGTCGGCGTCAATTGCCATTGCAACTAACGCGCTTTTATAACCCAGCTTTCGTGTGTCAAAGATTGCGCTAAGTTGTCTTATTATTCCAGCCTCTTTGAGCGCTTGCAGCCTCTGCATCAACTCTTCGTCTGACATTTGAAATTTCTTTGCAATATCAGAATATGGCCTTGGAACAAGAGGAAATGTCCACTGGATCTCATTTAGAATTTCTTTATCCATCTTGTCCATGAATACCACGTCAAACCTTGCTTGCGATTAAAAATGTTACCTAGATTTCCATGGAATCTATAAATATCTTACAAAGACAGCGAGAATCATTGATAGTTGATCTAAATCTCAAGGGAAGTCTGGTGATTGTCGTAGGTGGGGGAAACGAGGGACTCAAAAAGGTCAACGCGTTGCTAACCCAAGATTGCAAGATTCTTCTTATCAGTGATTCAACTAACAGGCAAATAGACAAGTATGTCAAACAAAAAAAGATTGAATTTAAAAAAATAAAACTTGTAAACGCTAATTTTATAAAAAAATACAAACCGTTTGCTGTGCTTGCAACTACAGATGATAGGGATCTTAACAGAAAGATAGTGGAACAAGCAAAGAATATGAGATGCTATGCTTATGCCGCAGACGATCCAGAGGTTAGCGATTTTGCATTTGGTTCTGTCATAAACATTCAGGATACCGTACAGATAGCGGTATCTACCGGAGGGCGAAGCCCGGCAATGGCACGCAGACTGCGAATGCAGGCAGAAAAGGTCTTCAAGAAACTAATCAAAAAGGAGGACATTTATCAAATAAGACTGCAAGACTTTGCCAGAAGGGCTGCAAAGACAAAACTTGATACTTTTCCTGAGCGCAAAAAGTTCCTTTATAGTGTCATGAATGACAATCATATCAAACAATTAATAGCTGACGGAAACATAAAAAAAGCACAGAAACAGGTGATCGAGATGTTGGGTGATCTAAACTGACAAGCAATGTAATCAACGCTAGAGTTACTTTTAGAAAATCTCCAATACACATGCTTGAGAGATTTACATTTCGAGATCTTGACTCTGCATACGAATCTTTCCTAAGACATTCTGGACTGCAAGAATGTGTCTTGTTACAAACTTGCAATAGGGTGGAATTATTTGGATTTGGTAGTCATGAAGATATTGAAAAGATAAAAAAGACATGGGCGTCTGTATCGGGTCTTGAAGAAAACGCATTCAAAGAAAACTTGGAGATAAGTCAGGGAACTGAGGCGTACCAACACCTTCTAAAACTTACATCTGGACTTGACTCGCTTGTTGTTGGCGAAGAACAAATTCTTGGGCAGGTAAAAGAGTCAATTAGTGCAGCACGGGAGATGCGCGCATCAGGAAGTGCGTTAAACACCTTGTTTGACAAAGCAATTCGTGTGGGGACGCGAGTAAGGCAAGCAACAGGAATTGGCAAGGGAAGCATCTCTATTGGTTCCATGGCGGTCAAGCTTGCCGAAGAAAACATCGATGACCTAAAATCCAAAAACATTCTCTTGATTGGTACGGGAGAAGCTGCAAGCCTTGTGGCAAAATCACTCAAAAAACGCGGAATTGACTTTAAAGTAACAAGTAGGACATTTGAGCGCTCAAAATCTTTTGCAGAAACTGCTGGCGGAAGGCCGCTCAAGTTTGAAGTAGCTATAGCAAACTTCAAGTCTGTTGATGTACTTTTTGTCGCAACCGTGGCTCCATACTTCTTGGTGACACATGATAGGGTAAAGGAAGCAATGGAATCGCGCAAAAATGGCATGTTGATAATGGATCTCTCAAATCCAAGAACTGTTGACGATAAGGTCTCTACCATAAAGAAGATAAAAATGATGAACCTTGATCAGATTGCAGAGATGGTGGACAAGAACATGCGCACAAGAATGGGTGTAGTATCATCAGCGGAGAAGATAATTAACGAGGAACTACCAGTAATGGAAGCGGCAATGAAGAGAATTGAGGTGGAGCCTATAGTAAAGAATGTCTTCAAGGAAATTGACTTGGCACGAGTCAAGGAACTCAAAAAAGCTTTGCAAATGCTTGGAGAGACAGATGAGCAAAAAATTAGAATTATTGACCAGCTCACGCAAGCCATAGTGGAAGACATCATCTCAGTCCCAATGAATAACCTAAGAAAGGCATCTGAGCAGGGAGATTCTGAAATTCTTAGAACTGTAACAAAACTCTTTGACTACAAGAAGGAGTAAATTATATTG